>NZ_KQ959926.1 GCF_001553035.1 Gemella haemolysans | reverse complement strand
GTTTATTTAGCACCTATAATTGATGGATATAACGCGGAGATAATAGCTTATAATATTTCATTTTCACCTAATATGGAACAACAGCATGAGATGTTATCGCAGCTTCAAGATAAAAGATACGATGGTATGATACTTCATAGTGATCAAGGTTGGCAATATCAACATATTTCATATAGACAATCCCTTAAAACAAAAGGTATTACGCAATCAATGTCTAGAAAGGGAACATCAGCAGATAATGCATTTATGGAATCTTTCTTTGGAGTTTTAAAATCTGAGATGTATTACGGATTCGAGAATACTTTCAAGAACAAATATGAATTAAAAGAAGCTATCATAGATTATATAAAATATTATAATGAGGAAAGAATAAAGTTGAACTTAGGTGGATTAAGTCCCGTAAACTATAGAAAAATTAATAGAAACAAATATAAATAAAAAGAGACTTTCATTCCCTTTTACAGTTTAGATTTCTCTCCTATTTAGTCAAGGACAAGGGCTACGCCTTTTAAAAATCCTTGACTAAATAGTTTGAAAAATCTAAAATAACTGTAAGGAATGAAAGTCACTAAAAGTAATAAAATTTACTGACTTTAAAATTTAAAATACTAAACAAATATAACTAAATATTTTGTCCAATTTTTTGGGTTCAGTACC
>NZ_KQ959925.1 GCF_001553035.1 Gemella haemolysans | reverse complement strand
TTTCCATGCCCCGGATTTAGTATACAACCTTTAAATCACTCTTTTTTAATAATTATTTTTTGAATACAAATTCGTATGCTAAGTCAATATCTTTGAATGAAATCATTACTGTTTCATAACCAAGAGGTTTAAATAGTTCATTAACAGCAGTAGCAACTTTTTCGCAAACTTCAACAGGGCGGTGAACCCATCCGATTTCTAGGTTTGCTCTGCTAATTTCTTCTCCATCAAGAATAGCAATACTTTCAATTAAATCTAATGTAAAAGCTTCACGTGGTCTTTCGATTATTTCAGCAATAGTATCGAAAAGTTCAGCACTAACTTTTTTTAAATCTTCTTTTTTAAATCCTCTAGCAACTATACGTGGCATAATAGACCTCCATTATTTGAATTCGTTTTCCTTAATTATAACATAATATATATTATTTTTGTTAGAAAAAGTTTAGAACGAGAGAATTTTAAAGTATATAGAATTAAATTTTTATTTATAATAAATAGTAATGACTTCTACTATATCTGTAATTTAAAGAAAATATTGTGTTTTTTAGATGGTTTGTAGAAAGCGAAAAGTAATTTATTGATTATTTTACTTACAAATATTATCATTTATTAGAATAATATGGTATGATAGAAAGTAGGAAAAAAATATTAAAATAAATACTAAGGAGAAATTTTTATTAAACTTTTATATAAGAAATACTTTTCATTAATAATATTAATTTTAGTTTGCCTAGTGATATTTTTATTTTCTAGTCAACCAGGTGAGGAATCATCAAAGATTTCTAATGATTTAATCATAAGAAAATTAGGCCACTTTAGTGAATATATGACCTTAGGTTTTTTCTCTTTTTGTTATTTATCTAATTTTTTCATAGGAAATAACAAGAAAAAAGATTTAAAAAAAACTGTTATATTAAGTTTTTTATTTTCTGTTATCTATGCCTCTACTGATGAATTTCATCAAACTTTTGTGGTAGGAAGAGATGGAAATATTGTTGATGTATTAATAGATAGTAGTGGATCTTTAGTAGGGATATTACTTTCTAGTATTTTATATTTTCTTGTAATGAAAAAATAGCAAAAAATATTGTGGTTTTTAGTTGTATTTTTTTTAGAAAAGTTATAAAATAATTATTTAGATAAATAAAATTAAATTAAAGGAGGAGTTATTGATGATTAAAGCGCTTATTGTAGAAGATGACAAATTATTAGCTGCATCATTGAAAGCTGCAATTTCAGAAAAATTTGATGCTGATGTTTGTTATAATGGATTAGATGGACAAAAACTTGTAAATGAGAACGTGTATGATTTTGTTATAGCTGATAGTATTTTACCAGGAATGGGCGGAATAGATTTACTAGATTACATTCGTGAAGAAAAAGAACTTAAAACACCAGTAATTGTAATAACTATAGCTGAATCAACAGAAGAAAAGGCTAGAGTTATGAAGCATAGAGTAACAGAATATCTACCACGTGTAGCGGATGCTTCTCTTTTATTGACAACAATGTCAAACTTACTTCAACGTGAAAGTAATTTGAAAGGTGAGAATGAGATTACTTATAAAGATTTAGTATTAGATCTTAAAAATGAACTGGTATCTTCAAATGGAGGAACATTAGACACTATTAAAGGAAAATACCTTGAATTATTATCATTCTTTGTAATCAATAATAATATCGTACTGGAAAAAGAAGAAATCTTCGATCGTGTATGGGGTGTTGATTCAGAAACAACTATTAATGCTATTGAGGTTTATATTTCTGGATTAAGAAAAGAATTAAGAAAAATTGGTTACGATAAAAATCTAAGAACGGTTCGTGGTGTTGGATACACATTTGAGTAGGTAGAGTATGGAATTTAATTATCCGATAGATTATACATTATATAATACTGATGAGATAACCATTATTATTAAATTTTTAGATTTAATTGAAGAATGTTATTTGACAGGGGTGGAACTTACAGAGTTTAAATCTGCATATAAAGCATTTAAAAGTGTAGTTCGAGCTAAGTCTGAGGAAAATACGTTATATCGTGAATTTAAAGAAATTACTGGATATGATGGTTATCAAGCAGTAAAAGAAATGAAAAATGAAAAACCAAAAATTAAGCTGTAATGCTTAGTTTTTGGTTTTTTCATTAATTTCAAGAAATCCGAAATGAAACTTAGTGTTTTTTCTAACGATTCTAGTGAAATTATATTTTTCAAATATATTGTCTTTAAAGTGAGCTTTAATAATTATTTTATCTTTTCCGACGCGACTAGCTTCTTTTATGAATTCTTCGTATGGGAAACTTTTATCAGCTAACGTAGTAATCCCTGATAGATTTTCAGATTCTTTAATATTATGTGAGAACATTGGATCAAAGTATACTATATCAAATGAATTATCAGGTGTTCTCTTTAAATAATCTATACAATCGTAGTTATAAGTTATGATCTTTCTCATCGCTTTGTTTATTTCCTCGCTAGGAGATATGTAATTTTTAAGTCCATTGCTCGTAATTAGATGTATAATCTTATTCTTTTCAATAGAAGTAACATTATGTCCGTAATAACTTAATAAAATACTGTCACCTGCAAGCCCCATTGTACAATCTAGAACATTTTTCTTTTCTTTACCTGTTATTTCAACTAAAGGTTCATTGTCTGAATTTTTTATTTTTAATGCAGTCGTGTCCAAATGGAAGAAAAATTCTGAATCATTTTCGAAGTAACTTAGTTTATTTTTATAAACGACTATTACACCTTTTGCCGTTTCTAGTAACTGTTTGATAGTAGTTTTATTCCTTTTGACATATTCCAAATTTAATTCATCGGCTAGTTTTTGTGCCGAGTCATTTAATTCTAAGGTTGTTTTTACACTAGTTGTTACAATTATTTTTTTCATTTATTATTAAAGTTTTCTCCTCTGTAATAATAATATCTACATTTTTATCGTACTGATCGACTGGAACTTTTTCTTGGAGAAGCTTATCATATGATAAACCTATACTTGTTTTATATTTGTTTTTTGCAAAATATTTATCATAGTAGCCTTTCCCATAACCAAGTCGATAGCCATTCTTATCGAAAACAATAGAAGGAGTGATTACTAGGTCAATATTCCCGTTAAAATACTCGCAACTTGTTGGTTCGAGTACCCCGAAATGGCCTTCAGTTAATTCCTTCAGAGACGTTATATGTACAAGATTCATAGTATTATTGTCAATTTTTGGAACAAAAATTTGCTTTTTATTTATCCACTTTTTTATAAAAGGTATAGTTGCTATTTCACTACCAAAGCCAACATAGATAAACACCTTTCCAGCTAATTTGAATAATTCGTTATTCTCAATTATTGAAAAAATTTTAGTAGATGCATAGTCTCGATACGCTTCAGATAGCTTGTTTCTCTCAATAATAAACTTTTTTCTAAGTTCTTTTTTCATAGTAGATTCACCTCAATTTATATTATATCATAAAATTAAATACAATTTTAATTTGATTGCAGTATACGGGACATCTGAGGTTATGTAAATGAGAAAAAGTATATTTTATGTGTAATAAAAATTTTTAGTCTTTATTATTTCTAAAAGCTAATATAAAAACAAATATGGATTTTAATAATAAATATATTTATGATGGAAGTGTATTTATTATGTATTAATTTTTAGAATTTTTATAATAATGTATGTACAAGTATAATCAAAATTTTAAGAAAATATAATTAAATGTAAAATCAATGAATATTGATACAAAAGGATTTCAAATTTCCACAATACTAGGGGATTTATAGAAATAAAAAAATCTTAAATTATGATTTGAGATATGTAAAGAAAGAAAGTAGTAAAATAAAAAATAATTATTCATTATTTAATGGAAATAATAGTATAAATATGATATAATATAAAAGAAAATTTATGAGAAAGGAATCTTCTACAAATAATGACAAATTCAGAAAAAAATAAAGATATATTAAGCACTGATGAATTAGGAAAAAATAGTAAAAAATCAGATGATTACTTAAGTTTATTAGAAAAGATTAGAAAACAAGTAGACATAGAAAATTCTTCTACTTACACTAGAAAACCGCATGATGAACAAGCAAATCTTGAAGAAACAGTTGTGATGCCCACTGTAAGTGAAGAAGTAGATGTTTATGCAGAAACAGTTGTACTAGATAGAAATGAGTTAGTTCATGCGATAGAAAGTGAACAAGCAAAAGAAATGAAAAAAGAAGAAGTGAAAGAAAGCTCCACTGTACTTGAAGTTTTAGGGTTAAAGAAACGTATAGGACTTAAAACAATTGTTGAGGATATCACTTTTGATATGCATGAAGGTGAAATTATAGGATTATTAGGTCCGAATGGAAGTGGTAAGACAACTATAATGAGAATGATGGTAGGATTAACTAAAGCGTCAAAAGGTGATGTTTATTGTTTTGAAAAACCTTTAGGTATAGGTAAGACTGCTATGCTTAAAGAAGTTGGAGCGATGATTGAAACACCTGAATTTTATAACTATATGTCAGGATGGGCGAACTTAAAACAAATTGCTCGTGTTTGTGGTAAAAAAGTAACAAGAGCGCGTATGAAAGAATTGGTTGAATTTGTTGGTCTAAGCAAAGTAATTAGAAAAAAAGTTAAAACTTATTCTCTAGGAATGCGCCAACGTTTAGGATTGGCTCAAGCATTGCTTAATGATCCTAAAGTTTTAATTCTTGATGAACCTGTAAATGGTTTAGATCCACAAGGAGTTCAAGATTTCCGTAACAAACTTAAAGAAATCGCAGCGACAGGAGTATCGATTTTAATTTCATCACATTTACTAGATGAAATCGAAAAAGTTTGTGATAGAGTTATCGTAATCGAAAAAGGTAAAATTATTGCAGATGATAAACTAGAAAATCTTGTAGCAGATGAAATTATTAAAACATTAGTAAAAACACACGATGTAGAAAAAACGGAAAGATTAATAAGAGAACTAGGTATTAAATATGAATTAACTAAAGATGGATTTGTATTTGAAAATCTTAATCGTGAGGAAAAATCTCGTATTATTTCATATTTAGTTACTAATAATGTTGAGTTAGATACAATTCGTGAGTTACATACATCATTAGAGGATCGATTCCTACAAATTACAGGAGGGGAGAGAAAATAATGAAATTATTAATAAATGAATTTATAAAAGACTATAAAAAGAAAACTACGTGGCTATACTTCTTACTATCATTTGGGATTGTTTTACTAAATAGTTACTTTACAAAAAAACAGTTTGAAGATGGGATAGATGCTGTGAAAGTCTTAAGCGGAATAACAGTAGTTTCAGGTGCACTTGCTATGGTGTTCTCACTAATTATGTTAGCTAATAATTTATCTCAAGAATATTCAAAAGGAACTATTAAGTTTTTATATACAAGACCTAAATCGCGTTCTGCAATATTAACTGCAAAAATAGTTTTAGCGTTTATCAACTACATTATTTTCTTAGTAGTAGGAACAGTATTTGACTTTTTAACAAAATATTATGTATTTTTTGATAGAAAAGTAGGTTTAAATCACTTGAATGATACTATTGAAGAAGGGTATTTTGGTAGAACAGTTGCTAAACAATTAATTATTACGAATTTAGCAGACTTAGCGGTGTTTATATTCTTTGTAGCTATGGTAGTACTAGTTTGTGTAGTATTTAAAACACAAATTCTATCGTTGGTATTAGTTATGTTATCACTTTTAGGAACTGGATTAATTCAATCTTTAACAATATTTGCAGTTTCAAAATTCTCATGGGCGAAATATCACATGTTTGATGTACCATTATTTAGCTCATATTATGCAAGTGAAGCAGGACGTAACACTGTAAAAGAATTCTTTAAGTTTGATAATGCAAATGCATTAATTATTATGCTTGTAGCGTATAGTGTTGTATTCTTTACAATTTCATATATTGTAAATGCACGACGCGATATTACAATCGATTAAAATATTAAATTGTTAGGAGGTAGGTAAGATGAGAAGTTCATTTAAAAAAATTGAGAGAATTAAGGATATTTTAGATTTAAATGGAGACGTATTGACTTTTAAATACATTGACGAAGAAATATATTTTAATCTAGGAGAAGAACAATTAAGTAGTATTTTTAGTAGATTTATTAAGAGGAATTTACCAAAAATTAAAGAAGGATTACATGAAGGCAAATTAGTAAAATGTCAAAGTGGATTGGGAATTTCTTGTTTATTCATACCGAGTGAAAATGAAGAAGAGTTTTACTTAATCACTCCATTTTTAGAGTATTTAATACCAACAAAATTATTTCAAGAATCACTAACTAAGTATGGTGCAAGTATTAGTGAATTAATTCGTGATGTATATTTTTCATTACCAATCACGCCAAGAAAAAAATTCAATTATTTAATAGAATTATTGGTTGAAGATGAGAATGTTGATTTCTTAAATGCAATTATTTTAATTGAAGATTCAAGTGTTAAAAATGTGAGAAGATCATCTTCTAGAAAAAATACATACTTAAACGGAATTTTAGAGAGTGAAGTCAAATTCAAACATGAAATTTTAGAAGCGGTAGTAGATGGAAATATTTCTCGAGTGAATATGCTATTTGATCTCCGTCATAGAAATCATGGAGTAGAAGAAAATCATATTGAGCAAGGTATCAATGTTCGTCGTAGAAAATCATATAATATGAACGATTTATTACGTTATGCTTTAGAACAACATAATGAAGATTACCTAGGAATTGAAGAACTATGGGTTAAGATTAAAAATAAACTTGATAACTACGATTTATCAGAAGATGTTATAAGAAGTTATTGCTTACTTGTAGATAGAAATAAATATAAAGATAAGCAAGCTGTAGTGCGTAACTGTATAGCATATATTAATGATCGTATTTCAGAGAAAATCAGCTTAGATAACGTAAGTGATTACTTAGGTGTTAACAAGAGTTATCTATCTTCGATTTTTAATAAAGACATGGGGATTAGTATCGTAGATTATATTCACGATAAACGTATTTCTAATGCTTGTTATCTATTAGCGAATACTGATTTTTCTATCTCAGAAGTAGCTGATTATATTGGATACTTTGATACAAGTTACTTCATTAGAATATTCAAAACTCTAGTGAAAATGACACCTCTTAAATATAGAGAGTCATTATCGAAAAGATAATAATAAAGAGATTGTTGGCTAATAAATTAGTCAATAATCTTTTTTTGTTTTTCTAGTAGTTTAATTTATTGACTTTAATATATTTGTATTTTGCTATTTGCATTAGAATAATTGTGGTATAATATAATCATTCTTAAAATAAGTTAATCATAGGAGATTGTAAATGATTTTTGCATTAGATGTTGGAAATACGAATATTGTACTTGGAGTATTTGGAAGTGATTATAAGATGCTGCATTCTTGGCGCATTGCGACAGATAATACTAAAACTGAAGATGAACTTTATGTTATTATTCGAAATTTCTTCATTGATAAAGGGATAAAGTTTGAAGATTTTGATGGAGTAGTTATCTCAAGTGTAGTGCCTAAGATGATGTTTGCTCTAGAACTATTGAGTAAAAAATATTTTGAAAAAGAACCGGTTATAGTTTCAGCAGAAATTAACACAGGGATAAAAGTACCAGAACCTTATAGTAGTAAACTTGGAGCGGATCGAGTCGTTGATATCGTAGGAGCGAAAGTTAGTTCATACTTACCTGCAATTGTTGTAGATTTTGGAACAGCAACGACATTTGATTGTGTAGATGAAGATATGAATTACCATGGAGGAATTATTTGCCCAGGAATGAATATTAGTGCAGAAGCATTGTATGCAAGAGCTGCTAAGTTACCAAGAGTAGAATTTGAAGCTGTGAGCACTTCATTAGGTTTAGATACAACTAGCCAGATGCAAGCGGGATTATTCTATGGCTTCTTAGGACAATTTGAAAATATTATTAAGCATCTGAAGCAAGATTTAGGTAAAGATTACAAAGTAGTATTAACAGGCGGTTTATCTAAATTTATAGCTAAATATAGTGATGTAGTTGATATAGTTGATGAAGAATTAACACTAAAAGGTATTATTGAATTATATAAAATGAATAAAGAAAAATAATAATTATTAATACTTTCCATATACTAAGGATTTACCACTCTATTTTTGGGGGAATCCTTTATATCGAGTGTAGAAAAAAACTAAGATATTATTATGTTTTGAAAAAGGAGATAAGTTGGAATGAAAATTACTGTTTTTTGTGGAGCTAATAATGGTAGAAATGAAGCATATAAAGAAAATGCTATAGAACTGGGTAAATGGATTGCTGACAATAACTACACTCTAGTTTATGGTGGAGGTAGAGTAGGTCTAATGGGTATTATAGCTGATACTGTATTAGAAAATAATAGTGAAGTTATCGGTATAATGCCTCAATTTTTAGTAGATAGAGAAATTAGTCACACTGGTATTACTGAGTTTATTATTGTCGACGACATGTCTGTAAGGAAGGAAAAGCTTGTTAATTTAGGAGATGTATTTGTCGCTTTACCGGGAGGTCCAGGAACATTAGAAGAAATTTCACAGGTAATTTCATGGGTTCGAGTAGGTAAAAAAGATGCACCATGTATTTTAATGAATGTTGATGGATACTATGATTTTCTAGAACAATATTTTGATAAGATGGTTGAAGAAGGATTTTTAACTAAAGAAAATAGAGAAAGAACGTTATTTACTGATAGTGTAGCTGAGATGAATGAGTTTATCACAAATTATAATAATAAATAAGAGAAGGCGTAGTTATTTTATCGTTAATTGTTATTAAAATAAATAGACAATAATAAAAATTAAATGTATAATAGAAAATCGTAAGAAATTTTTAGAAGTATGAGAATTTGAAAGGAATTAATTTTAATGAAAGATTATTTAATTAGAGGGTTAGCCTTTAATGATGAAATTAGATTTTTTGTAACAAAAACTACAGATTTAGTAGAAGAAATTAGACAAAGACACGATGCGTATCCAACGGCGATTGCAGCAGTAGGACGTACTGCTACGGTTACTACTATGATGGGAGCTATGCTTAAGAGTGGAGATAGAATTGATGTAGCTGTACGAGGAGATGGACCTGTAGGGACTATATATGCTTCATCAAATGAACTAGGAGAAACTACAGCATATGCGAAAAATATGCAAGTTCATATTCCAAGTAATGCACAAGGGAAACTTGATGTAAAAGGAGTAGTAGGTGGTGGTAATATCACAGTAGTGCGTGATTTAGGATTAAACGAGAAGTATACTACTACATCACCAATTGTATCTGGAGAAATCGCTGAAGACTTCACATATTACTTCGCAGCTAGTGAACAAGTACCTTCAGCAGTCTCTTTAGGGGTATTAGTAGAAACTGACAATTCTGTAATAGCTGCAGGTGGATTTATTCTACAAGTACTTCCGAATGCTACTAACGATACTATAACTAAAATAGAACAAGCGATAAGTAACATTAAACCAATTTCTACGCTTATTCATGAAGGAAAAACTCCAGAAGAAATTGCGAATATTATCTTTGGCGGAGAAGAAAACTACCGTATCTTACATAAGAATGACGTTGAGTTCAAATGTACATGTTCTAAAGAACGCTATGCTGACGCTTTAGTAACATTAGGCAAAGAAGAGTTGGAAGATATCGCTAAGCAAGAGACAACAGAATTAGTTTGTGCATTTTGTAAAGAAAAATATCATTTCTCTCAAAAAGAAATAACTGACTTATTAGAAAATTTAAAATAATATTATGAATAAAGAGCCTTAATGAATAACATTTCATTAGGCTCTTGAATTTTCAATGAAAGTTTGGTATCATAAGTAAAATTACTCAAAGTTTATATAGGAGGAGTTATGGAATTACTAAGAGAAATGGTTATTACCGATGGTAAAGTTTATGATAATAATGTCCTTAAAGTTGATTCATTTTTAAACCATCAAATCGATGCTGGTTTAATGATGAAGATGGCAGAGTCTTTTTACGAGTATTTTAAAAAAGAGAAGATAACGAAGATTTTGACAATTGAGGCAAGTGGTATTGCACCGGCAATTATGGTTGCTAATTTATTTAAAGTACCGATGGTGTTTGCTAAAAAGAGTAAGCCATCTACTTTGAAAAATAGTGATGTGTATACTGCCGAGGTTCATAGCTATACTAAAAATATAACTAATACTATAGTAGTTTCTGAAAAATTCATTAATAAAGATGATAAAGTTCTTATAGTCGATGATTTCCTTGCTAATGGGCAAGCTACATTAGGGCTTATGGAAATAGTGAAACAAGCTGGTGCCAAAACTATAGGTGTAGGTATCCTAGTTGAGAAAAGTTTCCAAGATGGTAGAAAATTATTAGATGAAAGAAATGTGAATGTATGTTCTTTATGTAGAATAGCTTCTCTTGAAAATAACGAAGTTAAATTTAATATATCAGATGACGAAAAATAAGAAAGGATTTTAATAAAATGTGGGAAAATAAATTTCAAAAAGAAGGTTTAACATTTGATGATGTACTTTTAGTACCAGCAAAAAGTGATATCTTACCTAAGAAGGTTGATTTAAAAGTTAGTTTAACGGAGAAAATCAAATTATCAGTACCTGTTATTTCTGCTGCAATGGATACAGTAACAGAACACAAAATGGCGATCGCAATGGCACGTGAAGGTGGTTTAGGTGTAATTCACAAAAATATGAGTATTGAAGAACAAGCTGAGCAAGTAAAAAAAGTTAAACGTTCAGAAAGTGGAGTAATAACTGATCCTTTCTTCCTTACACCAGATAGCTTAGTATATGAAGCAGAAGAGTTAATGCAACAATACAGAATTTCAGGTGTACCTATTGTAAACAATGAAAAAGATATGAAAGTAGTCGGAATCATCACTAACCGTGATATGAGATTCTTAACTGATTTTGATATTAAAATTAGTGAAGTAATGACTAAAGAGCACCTTATTACTGCTCCAGAGAAAACTACTTTAGAAGAGGCTAGTGAAATCTTACGTAGCCACAAAATTGAGAAGTTAATCTTAACTAATGAAGAAGGAAAATTAACAGGATTAATTACAATTAAAGATATTGAAAAATTAGCTAAATACCCTAACTCAGCAAAAGATGCAAAAGGACGTCTTTTAGTTGCAGCGTCTGTAGGGATTACAAATGATACGGTTGAACGTGTTGATGCTTTGGTATCTGCAGGGGTAGATGCTATCGTAGTAGATACTGCTCACGGACATTCTAAAGGGGTATTAGATGCAGTTAAAACATTAAGAACTAACTATCCAGACTTAGATATTATTGCGGGTAACGTTGCAACTGGAGAAGCTGCTCGTGATTTATTCGAAGCGGGAGCAGATGTTGTTAAAGTTGGTATTGGACCTGGATCAATCTGTACTACTCGTGTAGTTGCAGGGGTAGGTGTACCACAAATAACTGCTATCTATGATTGTGCAACAGTAGCTCGTGAATTAGGAAAAACAATCATAGCTGACGGTGGAATTAAATATACTGGTGACATAGTAAAAGCTATCGCAGCTGGAGGACATGCTGTAATGTTAGGATCTATGCTTGCAGGTTGTGAAGAATCACCAGGTGAACTAGAAATCTTCCAAGGTAGAACATTTAAAGCGTACCGTGGAATGGGATCAATTTCTGCAATGGAAAAAGGATCTAAAGACCGTTACTTCCAAGAAGATGGTAAAAAATTAGTTCCAGAAGGAATTGAAGGACGTACACCTTATAAAGGTGCTGTTTCTGAAACAATTTACCAAATCATCGGTGGATTACGTGCAGGTATGGGTTACACAGGTTCACGTGATTTACGTGCACTTCGTGAAAATTCACAATTTGTTCGTATGACAGGTGCAGGATTAATCGAATCTCACCCACATGATGTTCAAATTACAAAAGAAAGTCCAAACTACTCTAAATAATAATATGAATAATAAAGAAGGTAGGAGCTTTAATTTCAAGTTCCTACCTTTGTTTATTTACTAAATTTGTTTAGTTAAATCTATCATTTCAAGAAGACCTTGGGCACAATCGCTACCTTTGTTTCCTGCTTTTGATCCCGCTCTTTCAATAGCTTGATCGATATCTTCAGTAGTTATTACTCCAAACATAACAGGAATATCACTATTAAGACTAATATGACCAACACCTTTTGCAACCTCATTGCAAACTAGGTCATAGTGACTAGTACTTCCACGAATAACACTTCCTAATGTAATAACACCATCGTATTTATTTGTAGCTACTAATTTTTTAGTGATAAATGGAATTTCAAAAGCTCCTGGAACCCAGTAAACATCGATATTTTCTTCTTTTACTTCGTTTCTAATAAGAGTGTCTTTAGCTCCTCCTAACAATTTTGACGTAATAAATTCGTTAAAACGAGCTACTACGATTGCTACTTTAATATCTTTACCTATAAATTTTCCTTCAAATGTTGTCATAATAATATTCTCCTTATATATCTAATAAATGATTAAATTTGATTTTTTTTGTTTCTAAATAATATTTGTTTTCTTTTTGCGGTTTTATGTTTATTGGAACACGGTCTACTACATTTATTCCTAAAGAACTTAGCTGTTCTACTTTATCTGGATTATTAGTAAGAAGTTTTACCGATTTAATTCCTAAGTAATCAAGCATGTCTACTGCTATAGTATAGTCTCTTTCATCGGGAGCAAAACCTAGTTGAACATTAGCCTCGTAAGTATCAACCCCTTGCTCTTGTAATTGGTAGGCAAGAAGTTTATTTCTTAATCCTATTCCTCGTCCTTCTTGTCGTAGATAAAGAACAGCGCCACGACCTAAGTCAGAAATTTTTTGTAGAGCCGCATGTAGTTGTTCACCACAGTCGCATCGATGAGAAGTGAAGACATCTCCAGTTAAGCACTCTGAGTGAACTCGTATTAATAAAGGTTCTTCAGAAGTTAAATCACCTTTACTGATGATTAGGTGTTCTTTATTAAATTCATCTTCGAAGAGCTGTAAATCAAAATCACCAAATTCTGTAGGTAATTTTACTTTAACGCTATCTTCAAATGACAAAAAACGTGTTAACTCATCCAAATCCACTACCGTTAAATTCCATTTTTTAGCGAATTCATACAAGTCATCTCTTCTAGCCATAGTACCATCTTCATTCATAATTTCACAGATATATGTTGCTTCTGAACAACCAGCTAGTCTAGCTAAATCTAAACTTGCTTCTGTGTGTCCGCGACGAACTTTAATTCCACCATCACGACCAATAAGTGGGAACATATGACCAGGTCTATTGAAATCCTCTGGTTTAGAATTTGGATTTGCTAATTCTTTTATAGTTGTTGCTCTTTCAAAAGCTGAGATTCCCGTAGTTGATGTTTTATAATCAACGCTAACTGTAAACGCAGTCTGGTGTGGATCTGTATTTTTATCTAACATAGAGTGTAGATTCAATCTTTTAGCTATGTCAGTTGAAACTGGGGCACAAATTAAACCACGAGCATGTTTTGCCATAAAATTAACAGTTTCACCAGTAACGAATTCTGCTAGTCCTACTAAATCTCCTTCAGCCTCTCTGTCATCATCATCGATAAGAACGATTAATTTTCCAGCTTTTAAATCCTCTATTGCTTTTCTTACGTTATTAATCATTAAATTTTCCTCCAAATAGTTTTAATTGAGCTTTAATATATTTTGCTAATATATCTGTTTCTATATTTACACTATCACCAATTTTTAATTTTTCTAAGTTTGTATGCTTAGCTGTATGTGGAATTAGCGACACTGTAAATTTGTTGTTATCACAAGTTACTACTGTTAAACTTATTCCATTAATTGTAATAGATCCTTGGTTAATTATTTCACCTTGGAATTTACTAGGATATGAAAAAGTAAGTAGAATGGCATTTTCATCTTTTTGCCTTGCTGCTAATTGAGCTAGTCCATCACTGTGGCCAGAAACTATATGACCTTCGAATCTGTCTGAATGCCCCATTGCAGGTTCTAAGTTTACAGCATCATTTATTTTTAAATCTTTAAATGTGGTTCTTTTATAAGTTTCTGGCATAATATCTACAGTAAACTGCGATGAACTTTTTTGAACACATGTTAGACATACACCGTTTACCGCCATACTATCACCAATTTTGTACGTTTCTAGTAAATTCTTACTTGCTTGAATAGTCAGTTTTATACTATGACTAGATTTAATAATTTTTACTATTTTACCTTGTTCTTTTATTAATCCTGTAAACATTGAGAAACTCTCCTTCCTGAGATACGTATATCTTCACCAAGTTTAGTAATCTTAGTATTGTTAAGTTGTATTTTTTCACTTGTTATCCTATTACTAGTGAATGATGAAGTGTTATTTCCTCCTAAGAGAATAGGGGAAATATAGGTTATGACTTCATCCCAATAACCGCTAGCTAAAAATTGATCATGAATGCTAGGTCCACCTTCAACATAAATCGATTGAATACCGAGTTTGGCTATTTCAGATAAAATTTCTTTTATGCTGAATTCTTTAGGTGTAATTAGAGTTACATGTGAAGGTAAGTTTTCGTGTTTAACTTTTGTGAAAACTATAACTTCAGATGAACTATTGTTAAATAGATTAAGATTACTTTTTTCAAAGATAGCCCCGTCAGCGTCTAAGACAATTCTTTTTGGTGGGAACAAGGATGTATTAGCTCCTGCTAGTTTTGGATTGTCTATTAATACAGTCTTGGCACCTACGAGAATTGCTTGATAATTATCTCTTTCAGTTCTCACGAAATCATAGACTTCTTTACCAGTAATTTGAGTTCTCTCGTTGGTAAAGGCTAGTTTTCCGTCCAGACTAGTGGCTTGCTTTAAGACTACATAAGGTCTCTTCTCACTATGAAATAGGTTATAAGTGTAGTTTAAGTTATAAGCTTCTTTTTCAAGGACACTAGTTATTACTTCTATACCGTTGTCTTGTAAATATTTGATACCTTTTCCGCTAACGATAGGATTAGGATCTAATTGAGCAACAACTACCTTAGAAATACCCATTTCTACAATAGCATCTGTACAAGGTGGTTGTTTACCTTCATGGTTACAAGGTTCTAAAGTAACGTAAAGTGTTGAATTAAATAATTTTTCAGGAGTTTTGCAAGTAGAAATTGCATTTTTTTCAGCGTGTTCGCATCCATAGCGAAGATGTGAACCCCTTGCGATAATTTCATTATCTTTTACAATAACTGCTCCTACCAAAGGGTTAGTATATGTGTATTTATCACCACGTTTGGCTTCAAGTAGAGCAAGTTTCATAAAATATTCATGCATAATTATCAACTCCTCTCTAAATAATAAAAATCCCAATTACATTTGAAGTTCAAATTTAATCGGGATTGATGGTTAGTTTTATATTTAATTAATAGACCTTAGTGTTTTTAGATACACTATAGGCTATAAAAATATTCTCAATAAGTATTAGGTGTTTTTATCCTAATATTACTAATTTCTTCTCCCATCCAGACTATACTGTCGGTTCTGGAATTTCACCAGATCAGCTTGCGCTCACGGACTTCTAGTAAACTAGTCACCGCCGGTTGGGACTTTCACCCGACCCCGAAGAAATATTTAATTCATGACTTAATATTAACACTAATGAAAACGGTTGTCAATGATAAAAAATAAAAACTATCACAAAATATAAAATATACAATGTGATAGTTTTGTTTAATTTATTATAAGAATTGTGCTAAACAAACGATAAGTATAATAATTGGTAGTACATATCTTAGTAAGAATAACCATACTTTGAATAATACTAAGCTAGATTTTTTATTTTCATCAATGTGTAATTGCTCTAAAGCTACTTTTTTATCAAGTACATATCCTGTGAATATCGATAATGCAAGACAACCAAGTGGCATTAAAATATTAGAAACTAGGAAATCCATTAAATCAAAAACTGTTTTTCCGAATATTAATGTATTAGATAGTGAACCGTAAGATAAGGCAGAAGGAATTCCAACGATGAAAGTTAAGATTCCGATAATTACACTAAATTTAGTACGGTTAGTATTTCTTTGATTAGTAATGTTTCCTACATTAATTTCTAACATAACTACTGATGAAGTAATAGTAGCAAATAAGAATAATATTAAGAATAAGATGTAGAAAATTTTACCGAATGCCATATTGTTGAATAACTGAGGTAGCACGATGAATAATAAACTTGGTCCACCTTCAGATTCCATACCGAATGAACTCATCGCAGGGAAAATTGCTAATCCAGCCATTATTGAAACTGCAATGTTCATTAATACAACTGAGATACCAGATTGAACTAAGTTTGTTCTTCTATCAAGATAAGAAGCATATGTAAGCATAGCTGTAACCCCGATTGATAATGCGAAGAATGATTGTCCTAGTGCGAATAAAATACCAGAACTTGTGATTTTAGAGAAATCTGGTTTTAAGAAATAAGTAACACCGCTCATCGCGTTAGGTAATGATAATGATCTTGCGATAATTACTAGGAAGATAATGAATAATAGTGGCATCATAATTTTTGATGCTTTTTCAATACCTTTTTGAACCCCACGAGATACTATATAAATATTCAATAAGATGAATAATGCTTGTGCTCCTAAGGCAATCCAAGTGTTAGAAATGATACTAACGAAAAGTGCTGCATGATCAGTAGTAGAGTGGATACCAAGGGCGTCTGCGATTGAAATACCAAGATATACTAAAATCCATCCGCCGATAACACTGTAGAATGATAGTAAGATGAATAAGGCGAATCCACCGATATAACCAATAACATTGTATTTTTTATTTTTTCCTAATTTACCGAAAGTTCTAATCGCTGCAACACCAGCGCCACGACCTAGTACAAATTCAGCTAGAAGAAGCGGTAAACCAATTAATAATGTAAAGATAAGGAAGACTAGTAAGAATCCACCTCCACCATTCGCTGCGGTCATATATGGGAACTTCCATACTGCACCTAGTCCTATTGCAGAGCCAGCAGAAGCAAGTATGAATCCTATTTTAGAACTCCATTTTGAATTATCTGACATAAATTTTTCCTCCTAAATTTAATTTTAAAAATAAGTAAAAGCTATTTAGAAAATACTAAATAGCTTTTTAGAAATATATATTATTATACCCAAGGCCATTTAGTATTTTTACCAATGGCCGAAAAACAAACTTAACTAGCCATTGTAGACATCGTTGCACTTATATCTACAATGCTATGAGATATAAGTGCTGCTAAAATGGCACGAAAAAGTATTCTCTGTTACTAGTTAAAATAGTGTTTTTCATTATTGAGTAGCTCCTTTTATAATTGTTGTTAAAATCTTAACATTTATCTGATAATTTGTCAATTATTTTTTGGAAATCTTTATGAAAAAAATAAAATGGGGATTAAATTTTCAATTCTTATCATAGATATTATATAAACTGATGTAATCCATATTTTAGGGATTACATATAGTTTTTTCTGATATTATTTAAATATGAAAAAACAGACTCTAGAAATCTAGAATCTGTTTTTTCAATTTTTATTCGTTATCTAATTGCATGTAAACAACCTGAGTTGTTAAGTATTCTTCTAAACCGTGTTTACCATCTGCTCCACCGATACCAGATTTACGACGTCCAGCGTGGAATCCTTGCATTGCTTCGAAGTTTTCACGGTTGATATAAGTTTCACCGAATTTTAGCCCATTAACAGCTTTAAATGCAGTGTTTAAGTTAGTAGTGTAAACTGATGAAGTTAATCCGTATTCTGAATCGTTAGCGTATTCTAATACTTCTTCTAAAGTTTTGAATGTAGCAATTGGGATTACAGGCCCGAATGTTTCTTCTTTCATGATGTTCATTTCGTTAGTTACGTTTGTTAATACAGTTGGACCAAAGAAGTATCCAACTTGTTTTTCATCACGAGTTCCACCGTAAGATAGGGTAGCACCTTGTTTAACTGCGTAAGCAACTTTTTCAGCAACAGTATCTAAAGCGCGTTTTTCAATAAGTGGTCCGTAGTCTACGCCACCTTCTTTATTAGGGTCACCGAATTTAACTTTATCAAGTTCAGCGAATAATAATTTTTCGAATTCATCTTTAATATCTTCGTGCACATATACTCTTTCTGCACAGTTACATACTTGTCCAGAGTTAATTACACGAGAAGCTACGATTGCTTTAGCAGCAAGATTTAAGTCTGCATCTTTAAAGACGATAGCTGGTGCTTTTCCTCCAAGTTCTAGAGAAACATTAGTAATGTTTTCAGCGGCAGCTTTCATAACTTCTTGTCCAGCTGTTAAGCTACCTGTTAAGCTTACTAATCCAACTTTAGGGTTAGAAGCTAATCTATTTCCAACTACAGATCCACGACCGTGGACAATGTTTAGGATACCTTTAGGTAGACCTACTTCCACACAGATTTCAGCGAAAATATTTGCATTAATTGGTGTTAATTGACTAGGTTTAATAACGATTGTATTCCCTGTAAGTAAAGCTGGTGCAGCTTTTCTAGCGATTAAGAAGAATGGGAAGTTCCAAGGTAAGATACCGGTAGTTACTCCGTGAGGGCGTTTGAATAAGAAGATGTGTTCATCTTTTCTATCACTTTGAATAATTTCCCCTTCATATCTTCTAGCCCACTCAGCCATATAATCTAAATAATCAGCTGTAAATAATACTTCAACTTTAGCTAAATCGAAAGTTTTCCCACCTTCGTTAACAATAGTTTGTGTAATTTCTGGTTCGCGTTCACGAATACGATCCGCAATTTTTCTTAAGTACGCTCCTCTTTCGACAGCAGGTAATTTCTCCCAATCACGTTGTGCAACTTCAGCGATATCGATAGCGCGGTCTACATCTTCTTTTGAAGAAGAAGGAACTTTTGCGATAACTTCTTCTGTTGACGGATTTAATACGTCAAGATAATCATAATTTGAATTATTTTCGAATTCCCCATTGATAAAATTTTTTAAAACTTTTACTTCACTCATAGTTTAGTTCTCCTTTTTCTTTTCTAGTAAGTAAACGTTACCATTTCTTGCTAACATTATATATTATGAAAAAGTATAAATCAAGTGTTTTGTTTAAGTTTTTGATATATATTTATATATTTAAAGATTAAATTCGATAATTTTAATAAAAAAATTGTATATGTATATTTTCAAAAATAAGTGTTAATTAATGAGAGAGGGGGACAATCAAAAAAATATAAATATCTGTAATATAGCAAATAAAACGCATACATAAAAGAAGAAGATTATTGATTTACAAAAATTAAATTTTTGTACTTGTTACAGATTAAGATTGAATTTAATATTTAATACATTAAGTAATTAAAGTAAATAATAAGAAAAAATTTTTCCGAGCAAAATTATTTCCATATTCAATATGTTTAGTGGTATAATCTTAGGTAAGAAACAATTAGGAGGTTCATTAATGAAACAGAATATAGGAGTTATTGGTTTATCAGTAATGGGAAGTAACTTAGCTTTAAATATCGCGGACAATGGATTTAAAGTTGCGGTATTTAATAGAACAACAACAGTTGTTGATAAAATGCTAGAGGAGCATCCACACAAAAATGTAGTAGGAAGATATTCACTACAAGAGCTAATTGACGGTCTAGAAAAACCTAGAAAAGTTGTTTTAATGGTCAAAGCTGGGTTTGCTGTTGACAGTTTAATAGAACAATTAACACCTCTACTAGAAAAAGGTGATATTATTATCGATGGAGGAAACTCATTCTTCAAAGATACTCAAAGAAGATACGACTTATTATTAGAAAAAGGAATCAACTACTTCGGTGTTGGTGTATCAGGAGGAGAAGAAGGTGCAAGATTTGGTCCTGCTTTAATGCCTGGTGGAGATGAAAAAGCATATGAAGAAATTCGTCCAATTTTAGAAGCTATTGCTGCTAAAGTGAATGGCGTTCCATGTTGTAGCTACACTTCAACTGGTGGTGCAGGTCACTATGTGAAAATGGTCCACAATGGAATTGAGTATGGAGATATGCAATTAATCTCTGAAGCTTACAAAGTTCTTAAACACTTAGGTGGATTTACTAATGAAGAATTACAAGAAACTTTTGAAGAGTGGAATAAAGGTGAATTAGAATCTTATCTAATTGAAATCACTGCAAATATCTTCAAAGTTAAAGAAGAAGATGGAAGCTACTTAGTAGATAAAATCTTAGATAAATCTCAACAAAAAGGTACAGGTAAATGGACTAACGAACAAGCTATTGACTTAGGAATCGATGTATCAGTTATTACAGCTGCTTTAAATGGAAGATATATGTCAAATCTTAAAGAAGAACGTGTTCGCGCTGAACAAGAATTCACTCGTAAACCTTATGCAGTTGTAGAAGACAAAGAAAGATTAAAAAATATTGTAAAAGATGCATTATTCATTTCAAAAATTGTATCATATGCACAAGGATTCAAATTACTACAAGCTGCTGAAAAAGAATACAGCTGGACTTTTGATTATTCACAAATCGCTAAAATTTTCCGTGGTGGATGTATTATTCAAGCGAAAATTTTACAAAACATTATCGAAGCGTACCAAAATAATCCAAAATTAGAAAACTTAATTTTTGATCCATTCTTCAAAGAAGTAATCGAAACAAGACAAGATAGTTTACGTGAAGTTGCTGCATTAGCAATTACTAACAGATTACCACTAAGTGCTATGACATCTGCAATTTCATACTTAGATATCTACACTACAGCAAACAGTGGTGCTAACTTAATTCAAGCGCAACGTGACTATTTTGGAGCACATACTTTTGAAAGAACTGATAAAGAAGGAAGTTATCACTATGACTGGGTTGGAAATAATGGAAAATAAAACAGCTATAACACTTTTTGGGGGGACAGGAGACTTAACATATAGAAAACTGTTACCTGCATTATATAACTTAAATGCATTAGCTAAATTAGCCGATGATTTTAAGATTGTTGTAATTGGACGTAGAGAATACTCGCAAGCGGATTATATTAATATTGTTCGTACTTGGGTAAAAGAACATGCTCGTACCAAGTTTGATGATGAAGAATTTGAATCTTATGCTAAGAGAATTATTTATTTCAAAATGAATATGACAAATGAAGATGATTATGAAATGCTGCAAAACTTCTATGTTGAGCAAGATATTCAAAATCACGTATACTATTTTGCGGTAGCACCTTCATTTTTCATGACTATAACAAATGGTCTTCAAAAACATTGTTCAGAAAATAATGCGAAGGTTATCATAGAAAAACCATTCGGAGAAGATTTAGAAAAAGCAGGATTATTAAATGATGAACTTGAAAAATTCTTCAATCAAGATGAAATTTATCATATCGATCATTATTTAGGTAAAGAAATGATTCAAAACATTCTTTCTTTACGTTTTAAAAATATAATATTCAAAGGTATTTGGAATAAAGACTTCATCGAAAATGTTCAAATTACTGCTGCTGAAACAGTAGGTGTAGGAACTAGGGCTAGTTATTACGATAAGAGTGGTGCTTTAAAAGATATGGTTCAAAACCATTTATTACAAGTGTTGTCGCTAGTGGCTATGGAAGAACCTAAGGGGACAGAAAGTGTCAGAATCCACGAAAGTCAATATAATCTTCTTTCGGCGCTTAAACCAATTGAAGATGTTCGAGACAGTTTAGTAATGGGTCAGTATGAAGGATATCTACAAGAAGAAAATATTCCTATAGATTCTAAAACGGAAACATATGCAGCTCTTAAATTATATATAGATAATGAGCGTTGGGAAGGGATACCATTCTTTATAAGAACAGGTAAGAAAATGGATAACCGTGAAACTCAAGTTGTTGTTCAATTTAAAGCTGTTGGTGATGTTCCTGGTAATGTATTGATAATTAGAATACAACCAGATGAGGGTGTTTATTTCCAATTTAATGCGAAAAAACCGGGAACAGAGCAAGAGCTTCAGCAAATTTCACTAGATTTTTGCCAAAGTTGTATTTTAGAAAATAGAATAAATACTCCTGAAGCATATGAAAGATTGTTGGATGCATGTTTTAAAGGGGATCGTTCGTTGTTCTCACAATGGGATCAAATTGTAGCTTCATGGACTTTTGTTAATAAGTTAATAGCTAAATATGAAGAACAAGGTTCTCCATTATATACTTATGAACAAGGTTCAAAAGGTCCTAAAGAAGCTGACGAACTTGTTAATTGGGTTAAATAGATTATTAGATGTATTGTGTGAGTAAAGTCATACAATACATTTAATTTTTATAATTTGAAAATTTAGGCGTCAGAATTGCAAAGTTTACGATATCAGATAAGTGTAGTATAATGAGAAGATGAATAAAAATAGAGAGTTTGAAAAGGAGCAATAAAATGAGACTTTTAGATTCAATGTTGGAGTATAATGAGTATTTCGTAAGGTTTGAGGAATATCAAAAATATAAAACTGAAGATAAATACCCTGCAAAGAGAGTAGTGATGTTTACATGTATGGATACAAGATTAGTTGAGTTAGCGACAAAATCACTAAATTTATCTTCAGGAGATGTGAAAGTGGTAAAAAATGCTGGTGCAATTTTGACTCATCCATTCGGTTCTATAATGAGAAGTCTGATAATAGCTGTTTATATGCTTAAAGCAGATGAGATTATCGTTATGGGACATCATGATTGTGGTATGCAAAATATTGATACTAATTTAATTATGGAAAAAATGCAGAGTAGGGGTGTAGGTAAGGAAACTTTAGATATTTTGCAGTATTCAGGACTTGATTTGAGTTCGTGGTTACATGGTTTTGATGATGTTAATGAAAGTGTAGCTCATGACGTAAATATGATAACGAAACATCCATTGATTCCAAAAGATGTACCTGTTCACGGGTTGGTTATCAATCCTGAAAATGGGAAAGTAGATTTAGTAGTTAATGGTTATGATAATTTAAGGAAATAGGAAGGGGAGCGTAAGTTGAAAAAAATATTAATACTAAATACAGGTGGCACTATTTCTATGAGTGAGGATCAGAAAACTGGGAAAGTTGGTCCTACAGAGACTAATCCTATAGGAGTAGGTGGGAATATATTTTCGTATATTGCCGATTTGTATGTGGAAGATTTATATCATCTAGCATCACCTCAAATAACGCAAAATGAAATGTTAGGTATTAAAAATAGAATAAATAAAGCTGTTCAAGAAGGGTATGATGGTGTAGTGGTTACTCATGGTACAGATACGCTTGAAGAAACAGCATATTATCTAGAGTTAACTCTTGATGTAAATATTCCAATTGTTATAACTGGAGCTATGCGTTCAAGTAATGAAATAGGAGCAGATGGGCTAGCCAATCTTAGAAGCTCTTTAGTAGTTGCTACTGATGAAGAAAGTAGTGATAAGGGAGTTTTAGTGGTGATGAATGATGAAGTTCATACAGCGACCTATGTCACAAAGACTCACACAACCAATGTTGCGACATTCCAGACACCAACATTTGGTCCGATAGGACTTGTGTCGAAAAATAATGTTATATATTTCCAAAAATTGATTAAAGAGGAACATTATGAGGTAAATACTACTGAAAAGAAAGTATATTTACTAAAAGCATATGCTGGAATGGATGAGAAGTTGATTAATGCTGTTTGTGATTTAGGTGCGGATGGTTTAGTTATAGAAGCTTTAGGCGCAGGGAACCTACCACCACAAACTGTTTCTGCTGTTAGAAACTGTATTAAGAAGAGTATACCTGTAGTTTTTGTTTCTCGTGCATTTAATGGAGTTACTCAAGATGTTTATGACTATGAAGGTGGAGGAAAAAGATTCCAACAAGATGGAGTTATTTTTACAACGGGACTAAGTGGTCAAAAAGCTAGAGTTAAATTAATGATTTTACTGGAGGCAGGTATATCATTTGAAAAACTAAGAGAACTGTTTTAATAATTGTTTTAATTACTATATTATATGTTTATAAGGTTGAATAATTTTTATAATTATGGTAGTATATTAAATGATTAAAATTAGGAAAGAGGTGTAAAATTGAAATTTAAATATCACAAGTCGTATCGCGGTTTTTATCTACTTGATGAAAACAAATTTAAACGACCATACCAAAAATTAGATCAAGAGAAAACATTAAAAAACTTAGGTAATAAGACTGAGTTTAATAAAAATGAAATAATAGAAATAGAAGATAAGTTAGTAGTCTTTTTTGAAAAAAATGCTGAACAATCTACAAAACAAAATAATACAAAAAAACAAAAAAATACAAAAAAAATTGAGGAAATCGATTTTGAAGTACTAGAGTTAAAGTACAAAATCCCGAGACTTTTATTGAAAAAATTATACAGCGTTATTGCGGAAAATTCTAAAAAAGCAGCTTACGATCTACAATCAGTATTATCTGTTTTAGAGAATATTACACTAGCTGATAGTTTATTTTCTTCAAAAGTTAAGAAAATATTCTATTATAGTGATAGTGAATTAGAGAACTTACTTGCTAGATACAATTTTGATAATATTAACGTAGCTGACTTGAAAAAAGATATTGAAGTAAATTATCCTAGTCAATACATCTCTGAGTTACCAATAGATTACAAGGAATATGAAATGATATTTGTATTTTATTTCATAATCCAAATTGAATTACTAACAATCTTAAAATAGAAAATGAATTTTTTGATTAAAATCTTTCTGTAAGGACTTGATTTTTTGTTAAGTCTTTGCTATAATTTTAATCAGAAAGTTTATTTTTTTAAAACAAGTTGGTCGAAAAACGACCTAACCGGACAAAAGGTGTCCACAAATAAATTTTCAATTCTATAGGGGAAACATAAGATGGATATTTTACATTTGTTACATATGCAAAGTAGACTCGTACCTGAAATGTTTATGAAATTTAATAATAGATATGAACTGTTGGTTACTATTAAAGTTAATCAACCTGTTGGTCGAAAAACATTATTGAATTTTATCAATATGACAGAAAGGCAATTACGTACAGAATGTGAAGTTTTATCCAAGTTAGGGCTAATTACAAAAAACGCTACAGGGATGAGTATTACTGAAAAAGGAGAGATTCTTCTTTTAGAGATAAAAGAAGCGGTTATAAACGATGTCTTTGCAAAAGAAAGAAGTTTTATAAAAAATCATTTTTCAATAAAACAAGTTCATATAGTTGCGGGTGACTTTATTAATAATGAAGCCACTAGAGAAGAAATGACAAGCCTACTTTTGGATAAGGTTAATGCTAAAATAACTAAAGATTGCGTAATTGGAGTCAGCGGAGGAAGTACAATGTACTACATAGCCGGCAAAGCTAATGCAACATTTGGTTATGGGAAAAATGTTACTATAACACCGATAAGAGGTGGCCTATCTGTCGTGGATACTGAGTATCAAGCAAATGATATAGCGTCTAAAATGGCTAAAAATTCAGGTCATGCATATCAATTGTTACACGCACCAGATAATATAGGACAAAAGGCATTAGAGGAACTTGTAAAAGAGCCTGTTGTAAAAAATGCACTTGATGTTATAGAAAAAACATCCATAATTATCCATAGTATAGGAAATGCTTTTGAAATGGCAGAAAGACGTAAGTCGTCTAAAGAAGTTTTAGAAGTATTAAATGAGAAAAAAGCTGTTAGTGAATCATTCGGAAGTTATTTCGATGAGAACGGCAGTGAGATATTTAAAACCTCTACTATAGGTATGAGTTTTAAAGATGTTAATGGCATTGATAATGTCTTTACGATAGTTGGTGGAGAGGCAAAAGCTGATGCGGTATACAGTTACTTAAATACTAATCCAGCGAATGCAACACTGATTATTGACGAGGCTATTTGCAAAAAAATAATAAAAAAAGTTAATAAAAATTTTTAGGAGGAACTAAAAAATGACAGTAAAAGTAGCAATTAACGGATTTGGACGTATCGGACGTCTAGCATTAAGAAGAATCCAAAACGTAGAAGGGATCGAAGTAGTAGCAATTAACGACTTAACACCAGTTGCTCAACTAGTTCACTTATTAAAATACGACACAACTCAAGGTCGTTTTGACGGAGAAGTATCTGCAGCAGAAGGAAGCATCGTAGTAAACGGTAAAGAAATTAAAGCTTTCGCTAATCCAAACCCAGCTGAATTACCATGGGGAGAATTAGGAGTAGACGTAGTATTAGAATGTACTGGTTTCTTCACTTCTAAAGAAAAAGCTGAAGCTCACATTAAAGCAGGAGCTAAAAAAGTTGTAATCTCTGCTCCAGGTGGAAACGACGTTAAAACTGTAGTTTACAACGTAAACCACGAAATCTTAGATGGAACTGAAACAGTTATCTCTGGTGCTTCATGTACTACTAACTGTTTAGCGCCAATGGCTAAAGCATTACACGATAACTTCACAGTAGTTGAAGGATTAATGACAACTATCCACGGATACACTGGTGACCAAAATACACTAGATGCTCCACACCCTAAAGGAGACTTACGTCGTGCTCGTGCTGCAGCTGCTAACATCGTACCTAACACAACTGGTGCTGCTAAAGCAATCGGATTAGTAATCCCAGAATTAAGCGGTAAATTAGATGGAGCTGCTCAACGTGTACCTGTACCAACAGGATCATTAACTGAATTAGTAGCAGTAGTAGAAAAAACTGTTACAGCAGAAGAAGTTAACGCTGCTATGGAAGCTGCTTCTAACGAATCATTCGGTTACAACGTAGACCCAATCGTATCTTCTGATATCGTAGGAATTTCTTACGGATCATTATTCGATGCAACTCAAACAAAAGTTATCACTGTTGGTGACAAACAATTAGTTAAAGTTGTATCTTGGTACGACAACGAAATGTCTTACACTGCTCAATTAGTAAGAACATTAAAATACTTTGCAGGATTAATCAAATAATCTAATTAGGTAATAAATAAGAGTAGATAAGATATAAGTTGATTTTGACTTATATCTTGTCTCATATATTCCAAAAATATTTAAAAGGAGCTTTCCATGAAGAAATCTATTAAAGACTTAGGTAACTTACAAGGGAAAACTGTCTTAATGCGTGTTGATTTCAACGTGCCTTTAAAAGATGGTGTAATTACAAACGATAATCGTATTACTGCAGCATTACCAACTATTGAGTATGCTTTAAATCAAGGAGCTAAAGTAGTAGCGTTCTCTCACTTAGGACGTGTTAAAGAAGAAGCTGATAAAGCTTCAAAAAGTTTAGCGCCAGTTGCTAAAAGATTATCAGAACTATTAGGTAAAGAAGTAAAATTCGTAGCTGAAACTCGTGGAGCTGAATTAGAAGCAGCGGTTAAAGGATTAAATGAAGGTGAAATCTTAATGTTCGAAAACACTCGTTTCGAAGATGTAGATGGTAAAAAAGAATCTAAAAATAATCCAGAACTTGCTAAATATTGGGCTTCTTTAGGTGATGTATATGTAAACGATGCATTCGGTACAGCTCACCGTGCTCATGCTTCAAACGTAGGTATTGCATCTAATATTGGTGAAGGAAACTCTGCTTCTGGATTCCTAGTAGATAAAGAAATTAAATTTATCGGTGGAGCAGTTGATAACCCAGAAAGACCACTTGTTGCAATCTTAGGTGGAGCAAAAGTTTCTGATAAAATTGCAGTAATTGAAAACTTATTAGATAAAGCTGATAAAGTAATCATCGGTGGAGGTATGGCTTATACTTTCATGAAAGCACAAGGTAAAGAAATCGGAATTTCACTTTGTGAAGATGATAAAGTTGAATACGCTCGTGAACTTATGGCAAAAGCTGGTGATAAATTAGTATTACCAATCGATACAGTTGTAGCTAAAGAGTTCTCAAATGATGCGCCTAGCCGTGTTGCTGAAGGTGATATTCAGCCTGATGAAGAAGGATTAGATATCGGTCCTAAATCTGTTGAATTATTCAAAAACACTCTTGAGGGAGCAAAAACTGTAATTTGGAACGGGCCAATGGGTGTGTTCGAAATGCCAAACTTTGCAAAAGGTACAATTGGTGTATGTGAAGCTATTGCTCACTTAGAAGGAGCTACTACTATCATTGGTGGTGGAGATAGTGCAACAGCAGCTATTTCTTTAGGATATGCAGAAAAATTCTCACACATTTCTACAGGTGGGGGAGCTTCTCTAGAATACCTAGAAGGAAAAGTATTACCAGGAATTGATTCATTATCAAATAAATAATTTTTTAACTCAAGGAGAGTAACATTATGTCAAGATTACCATTTATCGCAGGAAACTGGAAAATGAACAAAAACCCAGAAGAAACTAAAGCTTTTGTTGAAGCAATCGCTGGGAAATTACCATCAGCAGATAAAGTTGAAGCTGGTATTGCAGCTCCAGCTGTTGATCTAAGTGCATTACTTAGCGCTGCTGAAGGAACAGGATTAAAAGTTGCAGCTCAAAACTGTTACTTCGAAAATTCTGGAGCTTATACAGGTGAAACTTCACCAAAAGTATTAGCTGAAATGGGAGTTAATTATGTAGTAATCGGTCACTCAGAACGTCGTGAATATTTCCACGAAACAGATGAAGATATTAATAAAAAAGCAAAAGCTATTTTTGCAAATGGATTATTACCAATCATCTGCTGTGGTGAAACACTTGAAACTTATGAAGCAGGAAAAGCTGCTGAATTCGTAGGAGCTCAAGTAAAAGGAGCTTTAGCTGATTTAACGGCTGAACAAGTAGCATCATCAGTTATCGCTTATGAACCAATTTGGGCTATCGGAACTGGAAAATCAGCTACTAAAGAAGATGCACAAAAAATGTGTAAAGCTGTTCGTGATGTAGTTGAAGGACTATACGGAAAAGAAGTTGCTGAAAAAGTTCGTATCCAATACGGTGGTTCAGTAAAACCTGAAAACGTAAAAGAATACCTATCATGCCCGGACGTAGATGGAGCATTAGTAGGTGGAGCTGCTTTACAACCAGAATCATTCTTAGCTCTTTTAGAAGGCGGAAAATTAGATTAGGTTTAGCAATTTTAAAAAAATTGTAGTATAATAGAAATATAAATTAAACAACAAGGAGAAAATTAATGTTAGCAAAAACATTTGATATTATCGCAGAAGTATATGCAAGAGAAGTTTTAGATTCACGTGGTAACCCAACTGTAGAAGTTGAAGTAACAACAGAATCAGGAGCGTTTGGACGCGCACTAGTACCATCAGGAGCATCAACTGGACAATACGAAGCAGTTGAATTACGTGATGGAGACAAAGGTCGTTACTTAGGTAAAGGTGTAACTAAAGCTGTAACTAACGTTAATGAAGAAATTGCACCATTATTAGAAGGTAAATTCGACGTATTTGATCAAGTAGGAATTGACTATGCTATGATCGAATTAGATGGAACTGAAAATAAAGGACGTCTAGGAGCTAACGCTATCTTAGGTGTATCTTTAGCAGTAGCACACGCTGCAGCTGATTCTTTAGGAGTACCTCTATACAGATACTTAGGAGGAACAAACTCTAAAGAATTACCAACTCCAATGATGAACATCGTAAACGGTGGATCTCACTCAGATGCTCCAATCGCATTCCAAGAGTTCATGATTTTACCAGTAGGAGCACCTACATTTAAAGAAGCTTTACGTTGGGGAGCTGAAGTATTCCACAACTTAGCTAAATTATTACACAACCGTGGTTTATCTACTGCAGTAGGTGACGAAGGTGGGTTCGCTCCAACATTCGAAGGAACTGAAGATGCTGTAGAAACAATTTTAGCTGCAATCAAAGCTGCTGGATTAGAACCAGGTAAAGATGTATTCTTAGGATTCGACTGTGCATCATCTGAGTTCTACGAAAACGGAGTATACAACTACGCTAAATTCGAAGGTGAAGGTGGAGCAGTTCGTACTTCAGAACAACAAGTTGATTACTTAGAAGAATTAGTAAACAAATACCCAATCATCACTATTGAAGATGGTATGGATGAAAATGACTGGGAAGGATGGAAATTACTTACAGACCGTATCGGTGACCGTGTACAATTAGTAGGAGACGATTTATTCGTAACTAATACTAAGAAATTATCACAAGGTATCGCTCAAGGTGTAGGTAACTCAATCTTAATCAAAGTTAACCAAATCGGTACTTTAACTGAAACTCTAAACGCTATCGAAATGGCTAAACGTGCTCGTTACACAGCTGTTATTTCTCACCGTTCTGGAGAAACTGAAGATTCAACAATCTCAGACATCGCAGTTGCTACTAACGCTGGACAAATCAAAACAGGTTCTCTTAGCCGTACAGACCGTATTGCTAAATACAACCAATTATTACGTATTGAAGATGAATTAGATGCAACAGCTGTATACCCAGGTGAATTAGCATTCTACAACATCAAACGCTAATTAGTATAAAATAGATTTAAAAAGGTAAAAGTCTAAGGCTTTTGCCTTTTTTTATTTATATCTATATGATTCACCTGAAAAAATTATGTTTATGTCTATCATTATTTATAAATATATTAAGGATATTAGATATCTGTTTTTCACTAATATAAAGTAATAGTTTTACTAAGTGTATCTTAATTTCCATTATGTAAAACAAATTAGAGTTTATTTATTAATATAGGATATGATTTTTGTTTAAGAATAGTTATAGTAAAAGATTTTAAAAAGATGATTATAATTATACGAGTATTAATGTATTAAATTAAAATCTCAATATAATAATAAAATACATTAAAATGTCGTGAGATAAAATGTTCGATTTAAAGTGCATAATGTGTTTTTTTAATATATTTTATATAATATTTTTAAAAAATAAGTTTGTTTATTGTTTAAATAAAATGAAAAAATAATCAACTATTTTGAAGATCAAAACATTAAATTTCTAGATTTTTATCTTTACAAACGCTTTCAAATATGGTACTATTTTTGATGAAAAGATAAATATCAATTTATAGGAGGTTAATATGGCAAGTTTATCATTAAAAAAAATTTATAAAAAGTATGATAATGGCTTTTGCGCGGTAACTGATTTTAATTTGGAAGTGGCTGACAAGGAATTTGTTGTATTTGTTGGACCATCAGGGTGTGGAAAATCTACTACCCTTAGAATGATTGCCGGTCTAGAAGATATAACAGAAGGTGAGTTTTATATAGGGGATAAGTTAGTAAATGATGTTGAACCTAAAGATAGAGATATCGCAATGGTATTTCAAAGTTATGCGCTATACCCACATATGACAGTTTTTGATAATATGGCATTTGCTCTAAAACTAAGAAAAGTTCCTAAAGATGAAATAAAAGCGAAAGTTGAAGAAGCTGCAAAAATTCTTGGATTAGAAGAACTTTTAGATAGAAAGCCAAAAGCACTTTCTGGAGGACAACGTCAAAGGGTTGCACTAGGAAGAGCTATTGTAAGAAGTCCGAAGGTATTCCTTATGGATGAGCCACTATCGAACTTAGATGCTAAATTAAGAAGTAACATGAGAGCGGAAATAATTAAGATTCATAATACTTTAGGTGCAACTACAATCTATGTAACGCATGACCAAACAGAAGCTATGACAATGGCGGATAGAATTGTAGTAATGAAAAAAGGTATTGTTCAACAAGTTGGAAGCCCTAAAGAGATTTATGATCACCCAGAAAATTTATTTGTAGCAGGATTTATCGGAGCACCTACAATGAACTTCATGAGAGGTAGAGTTGCTGAAGGTAACTTTGTAACTAAAGATGGAGGAGAAATAGAAATTCCAGTAGGACACTTTGATAGATTAAAAGAACTAGGTTATGAAGGAAAAGAAGTAGTTTTAGGAATTAGACCAGAAAATATCTCTAATGATCCACTTGTACTAGAGACATATTCACATGCCAAGATTACTTCAAAAGTAATTGTGGCAGAGTTATTAGGGTCTGAATATATTGTTCATACTGATTTAAATGGAGAAAATATTAAAGCAATTGTACATTCAAGACAAAATATTAAAATGGGAGATGAACTAACATTTGCTTTAGATATGAATAGGGCTCATTACTTCGATGTAGATACTGAACTTAGTATCTTAGAATAATTTAATTAAGACGTCAAATTTTTATAAAACATACAAAATAAGGGGGCTCATATTATGAGAAAATTAAATAAATTGTTTGCTGTAGCAGCAACAACAGCTCTTGTTTTAACAGGGTGTGTGGGCGGAAAAAAAGAAGAAAAGCAAGCCGATCCGAATAAAAAAGTAGAAATTACTTATTGGGACTTCCCACAATTTACAAAAGATAAAGAATTCAAAAAAACTGAGGATTTTGATGCAGCTTTAATCAAAGCGTTTGAAGCGAAAAATCCAAATATTAAAGTTAACTATCAAAAAATTGAATTTACAGATGGACCAGCAAAAATTGAAACAGCTATTCAATCGAAAACAGCTCCAGACGTAATCTATGATGCTCCAGGCCGAGTAATCGCATGGGCAGCCAAAGATTTATTGGTTCCATTAGATGATGTTGATAAATCTAAATTAAATGAAGCAGCAGTTAAAGCATCTAGTTACAAAGATAAACTTTATATGTATCCACAAGGGGTAGCACCATTCTTAATGGGTGTAAATAAAGATTTAACAGATAAATTAGGGGTAACTGATTTACTACCTCTAAATAAACAAGATAGAAGTTGGACTGTAGAAGAATATGAAAAATTCTTAAAAGCAGTTAAACAAAAAGATTCAAGCATTACTCCAGCTTTATTCTACACTAAATCACAAGCAGGAGATCAAGGACCAAGAGCATTTGTAGCGAACTTATACAATTCTTGGATTACAGATGATGCAAACAGCAAATACACTATTAACGATGCAAATGGTGTTAAAGGATTAGAGTGGGTTAAAAAAGCTTACGATGATGGTTTATTAGGACAAGGTGTAGCATTAGAAGCTAAAGATGCTCTAGAGGCGTTCAAATCAGGACGTGCGGCAACTACAATCTTATTCTCTCCTGGTATCGCAGCTTCACACGCATCTGGATTTAACTACAAATTCTTACCATTCCCTAACAATGGAGGAAAAGCTAAATACGATTACCTAGTTGCAGGACCAGCCATCTTTGATAATGGTGATGCAGATAAAGCAGCAGCGGCTAAAAAATTCGTTGACTTTATGGTTAATGATAAAGATTGGGGTAAACGTACTCTATTAGCATCTGGTAACTTCTCAGCTAAAAAAGGTGAAACAGGATTATATGATTCAGAAGAACTTAAATTTGCTGAAGGACTAACTGGACAATACGCTCCATACTATAACACAATTCCAGGATTCGCTAAAATGAGACCGCTATGGTTCAACATGGTTCAAGGTGTATTAAATGGAAAAACTACACCTAAAGAAGGATTAGATAAGTTTGTAGAAGATGCAAATAAAACAATAAAAGAAGCATTGTAATTTGACGTATGAAGGGATAGAGTTGCTTCTATCCCTTTTTTAGATAAAAAATAAACTTTTTAGGAGGTTCTATGAAAACTACTAAGAAAAGAAAAAAAATAGACTTTAGTGCATATCTGTTTATTTTGCCGGTTAGTATATTTTTTATAACATTTGTTTTAGTGCCAATGTTACGTGGACTGCAGTTATCATTATACAGTTTTGCTAAAAAGAATCCAGTATTCGTTGGACTTAAACACTATTCAGACTTAATGTTCAGTGGAAGTGGAGCAACAATCCACGAACCATTCATGAAATCACTTATTAATACGATTATTGTGACGGTAGTTGCAGTACCCATAGTAGTACTAGTATCTATATTTGTTGCAGTAACGATTTACAATAAGAGTGCAGTAGTAAGATCATTTTTCCGTGGAGTATTCTATATTCCAGCGATTTCTTCTGTAGTTTCTGTTACTGTAGTTTGGGCTTGGATCTATCACCCAGAATATGGGATTTTAAACTATGTATTTAAATCGATGCATTTAATTAAGGATAATGTTGACTGGTTAGGAAATCCGAGTACAGCATTATATGCTATTATTACGATTTTGATTACTACTTCATTAGGTCAACCGATAATTCTTTATGTTGCTGCTTTAGGTAACGTGCCAAAAGAATTATTAGAAGCTTCAGAGATTGATGGAGCTACAAAATGGCAAGTGTTCACAAAAATCACTTGGCCGCTGATTAAACCAACGACATTATATATTGTAGTTGTAACTACAATTAACTCGTTCCAAATTTTCGCACTTATCCAGTTATTAACTGCTGGGGGACCGAACTACGGAACAAGTACAATCATGTACCTAGTATATGAAGCGGCAATAAAAAACGGAAATCATGGTGTAGCTAGTGCGATGGGTATTATCCTTGCTGTAATTATTGGAATAATTTCAATACTACAATTTAAGTTTCTATCTACAGACAATGATTAGGAGGATTTAGAATGAAAAGTATAAGTATTTTTAAAATAGTATCAATGATAATATTACTTGGGTTAACTATATTCTTTATTTTTCCATTTTATTGGATTGCATCAGGGTCATTTAAATTACAAGATGTAGCAATAACAATTCCACCAGAATGGTGGCCATCTACTCCAACATTGGAAAACTATGAGAAGTTATTTACATCGAATACATTAAGATGGTTCTTTAACTCAGTATTTATTTCAGTAATGACAACATTCTTAGTTTGTGCTACGTCAGCATTAGCAGGATATGCGCTAGCTAAGAAAAATTTCCCGGGTGTTAAGATAATATTCATGGTGTTTGTGGCAGCAATGGCATTACCAAAACAAGTAATTTTAATACCTTTATTAAACTTAATCACTGAATTTAACTTAATGAATACATACTACGCGTTAATTCTACCTGCGGTAGGTTGGCCGTTCGGGGTATTCTTAATGAGACAATTCTCTCAAGCAATTCCAACCGAACTACTTGAATCAGCAAGAATAGATGGTTGTGGTGAAGTAAGAACATTTATAAATATCGCTTTACCAATCATTAAACCAGGTATCGGAGCATTAGCGATCTTTACTTTCATCGCCAGCTGGAACGATTACTTCTCACAATTAATCTTCTCTAATACACCAGACATGTCTACATTACCTTTAGGGTTAGCAGCGTTAGCACAAGGTCAAGAGTTCTCTAATGACTACGGATTACTAATGGCAGGGGCATCATTAGCATCATTACCGATGATAATCGTGTTTATTTGTTTCCAAAATTACTTTACTCAAGGTGTTACTTTAGGAGCGGTGAAAGGATAATCTTATGGATAAACAACAATTATTAGAATATCTAAAAGGAGAAATGATAGTTTCTTGTCAAGCATTACCAGGTGAAGCTTTATATAAAGAAGAAGGTGGAATAATGTGTTTAATGGCACAAGCTGTTAAGAATGCAGGGGTAAAAGCTATTAGAGCTCAAGGAGTTTTAGATATTAAACAAATAAAAGAACAAACGAATTTACCAGTAATTGGTATAATAAAAAAATCATATGAAGGATATGCTTCATATATAACTGCTACAATGGATGAAGTCGATAAATTAGTAGAGGCAGGTTCTGATATAATAGCGTTAGATTGTACGAATAGAGAACGAGGGGATGGTAAAACACCTAGTGGATTCGTGAAAGAAATAAAAGAAAAGTATCCTAATGTATTATTGATGGCAGATATTTCTAATTTAGAAGAAGCTATAGAAGCGGAAAGAGCAGGGGTGGATTTCGTAGGGACAACGATGAATGGATATACACCGTACACAGCAAATTCAAAAAAATTCAATCCAGATTTAGTAAAAGAAATCGTAAAAAATGTAAAAATTCCGGTTATAGCAGAAGGAAAAATTCATACTCCAGAACAAGCAAAACAAGCATTTGAAGCGGGGGCATATTGTATAGTGGTTGGTGGAGCGATAACTAGACCGCAAGAAATTGCATCAAGATTTTTAAGTGAGTTGAGATAATGAGTATAATAGTTTTATTGGCATATTGGTATACCTATAGTAAATGGTATATATTAGGATCGTGGTTTATCACATATATTTTAAACATAGCATTTAAGAAACTATGGCTTTCACCATTATTAATAAATGCTCTTGCATTGGGAGTGTTATTCATAGGTATATACTATAAGTTAATAGTAGGGCAAGAAGTAGGAGCGTCAGTATTAAATGTGTATATGCCGATAGTATTTTCTAGTATTATAATGAATTTACTAGTATTTATTACTAGGAAAATAAAATTAAAAATTAAAAATTAAAAACAAACTATTAATTAGTCGAAAATGAAGGATATTTTTTAATGTTTAGACTGATTAATAGTTTTATTTTATAACAGTATATACATACTTAATATGATACAGATAGGTAAATGAAAATGAATATCAATGAAAATGAAAGTTGTACTATTACATTTTTATTTTTTTTTAGTTTATATTTGTATTTTTAGAAATTTATAATAAATATATTTTGATAAATTTTAAATAACTTAAAAAGCTGTAAAGTGTTGTTAGATTAATATTTTTGGATGGTGAAGATTGAACATAAAATATATTTTTTATTTTTTTTATGAAAAATTAAAATAAGGATATTACTTATTATTGTGTTTTTTAATGAAAATATTGTGTTGACCTCCTTTATGAGTTAAATATTTTATTGATTTGAAGAGATTTCTGTTATATAATGTAATTAAAGTATTAATCATCTATTATTACTTTGTCTTTTAATAACAGGTTTCTTGTAGATGTATATAACATATTTAGTTATCTTAAGCAAATAAATTTTTTATTGTAAGGTGTAAAAAAATGGAATTAAGAAGAAAGTCCTTAAAATTAATGGGTTCTCATATAGATATTCTTATTTTTGATAGCGTTGATGCTGAAACTATTTTAGATGATGCTGTAGAAATGTTGAAGGTGTATGAACATAGATTTAGTGCAAATGACGACAGTTCTGAATTAATGGAAGTTAATCATAATGCAGGTGTCAAAGCAATCAAAGTCCATCCGGATTTATTTGATTTGATAAAAATAGGGAAAAACCATAGTTGTGCTTCTAATAGCTTTTTAAATATTGCTATTGGGCCAATTGTACAGACATGGAGAATAGGGTTTAAAGATGTAAAAGTTCCTACTAAACAAGAAATTGATAATTTATTAGAAATAACTGATCCTAATCAAATAATTTTAAATGAAGAAGAGCAATCTGTCTATCTTGCAAGAAAGGGTATGGCTATTAATTTAGGTGCTTTAGCAAAAGGATATATTGCTGATTTTATGATTGAATATTTGAAGAAAAGAGGCGTAGATGCTGGATTAATTAATTTAGGTGGTAATGTATTAGCTTTTGGTGATGCCAAGCATAATCAAGATTTAATGTGGCGCATAGGTATACAAAATCCAGTAGAAACAAGAGGGAATCATTTATTTACTATAGGGATAAAAAATCAATCGGTAGTAACATCAGGGATATATGAACGAAATCATACAGAAAATGGTAAAACGTATCATCATATATTAAATCCGAAAACTGGTTATCCCGTTGAAACAAATGTAGCAGGATTATCCATAATCTCTAGAAAGTCAGTAGATGGAGAAATCTGGACTACAAGATTGTTTGGAAAAGATATCAAAGATATTTTAGAAGAAGTGAACAATTTACCTGATATAGAATGTGTTATTGTAACAACTGAAGGTAAAGTCTATTATACAAGCGGAGTGCTAGATAAAATAATATGTTAAATAAAAATATCTTGAAGAATACTGAATATACTATTAATTTAAGGAGGCTCTATTAAAGTGGCTGAAATAAAAAACAAAAAAAATGTTAAAAAAACAAGACAAGAAAATCTAGATACAAATAAAGTAGATAGTACAAAAAAAGAGAGAGGAAACAAAAACATGGTAAAATTAATTGGTCTAGTTGGTACAAACTCTAAAAAATCTACAAACCGCCAACTTTTACAATATATTCAAAAACATTTTGCAGGTAAAGCTGACATCGAATTAGTTGAAATTAAAGATCTTCCTTTATTCAACAAACCAGCTAATAAAGAATTACCTGAAGGAGTTAAGGAAATTGCAGCTAAAATTGAAGCAGCTGACGGGGTTATCATCAGTTCACCTGAATATGACCATGCAGTACCTGCATCATTAATGAGTGCAATCGCTTGGTTATCTTATGGAATTCACCCATTACTAGATAAACCAGTAATGTTAACAGGAGCTTCATACGGAACTCTTGGTTCATCTCGTGCGCAAGCTCACATGCGTCAAATTATGGATTCACCAGAAGTTAAAGCACGTGTAATGCCAAGTTCTGAGTTCTTATTAGGACATTCTTTACAAGCTTTTGACGAAGCTGGAGATATTTCTAACCCAGAAACAGTTGCTAAATTAGATAGTTTATTTGCTGATTTCTTATTATTCATCAAAATTACTGAAAAATTAATTAATGCACATAAATTAGCTGAAAAAGAAATTGAAAACTTCTCTTGGGAAGATTTAAAATAGGATAGGAGTGTAGACACATGAAATTAGTAGGTATCGTAGGTTCAAACGCGGAAATTTCTTATAACCGCAAATTAATGGAATTTATAGCAAAAGAATATAAAGATTTATTCACTTTAGAATTATTAGACATTACTAACTTACCAATGTTTAACCAAGATGAAGATCATTCAAGAGAAAACAAAGATTTATTAGTAATGAACCGTAAAATTTTACAAGCAGATGGTGTTATTATCGCAACACCTGAGCACAACCACACAATTACAGCTTCTCTTAAGAGTGCTCTAGAGTGGTTATCATTTGAATTACACCCACTTGAAAATAAACCAGTAATGGTACTTGGTGCTTCTTACTATGATCAAGGATCATCTCGTGCTCAATTACATTTACGTCAAATTTTAGACGCACCAGGTGTTAACGCAATCGTATTCCCTGGTAACGAGTTCCTTTTAGGTAGAGCTAAAGAAGCTTTCGATGCTCAAGGTAACTTAGTAGATGATCGTACAGTAGGGTACTTACGTACATGTTTAACTAAATTCGTTAAATTTGCTACAGTAGCGCAATCATTAGCAGAAAGAAAACCAACACCACCAGAAGACTTAACAGCTAGTGGAAAATGTGATACAACAATTGAAGGTGTTGATGGAAATGCTGATGACTGGTATGAAAAAGCAGCTGAAAAAGTTAACGCTGTATCTGGAGATACATATGTTAAACTTGATCGTGGTATCTTAACAGTAGACCAACTTAACTACTTCTTAAACTCTATGCCAATGGAATTAACTTATGCAGACAGCAATAACCAATTCTTATACTACAACTACCACAAAGAAGATTACGAAATGCTTGCAAAACGTCGTCCAGTACAAGTTGGATGTTCATTAGCAAATGTTCACCCAGAGCACCCAGAGAGAATACATAAGAGTGTAAACTGGTTAGTAGGATTACTACGTTCAGGACAAATTGATGTATTCCGTACACACGTACCAACTCACGGACCAGATAAATATGTTGTGCACAACTACCAAGCTATGTACGACAAAAATGGTAAATACGCAGGTATCAACGAGTACATCTTAGACTTCAAACCAATCGTAGATTGGTACTTAAAACAAACAGGTCAATCATTAGTTAAAAATGGAGTACCTGTAGGTCACGGATATGCAGCAGCACCAGCTCCTGCAGCGGCAGATGCAACAAGTGGAGCTTCTGACGCTGGTCATGGTGGAGCAGCACCAGCAGCGCCAGCACCAGCAGCGGATGCAACAAGCGGAGCTTCAGCATAATAAGTTAGAAAAAATGATAAAAAGGCTTAAGGATTATTCTTGAGTCTTTTTTATTTCTAGAGCATATCTAGAGAATATTAAGAAATATTAAGTTATAATATAAAATAAATACACATTAGTGTAAAATAATATTTACTAAATACGGAGAGTATTGTATGAATAAAAATAATGTTCTATCTAAATTATTTCATAGGTATTTTATTGTTGCTTTGAATGGAATGGCCTTAGGGTTGTTCTGTACTCTAATTATTGGATTGATTATTAAGCAGATTGCTATAAGCTTGAGTGGAAGTTTATCGAGTTTCTTACTTGTTATAGCGAGTATCGCAATGGCATTAACAGGTCCAGTTATTGGTATAGGTGTTGCGCATGCGCTTAAAACTCCTAAATTAGTAATCTTAGCTTCTGGTGTAGTCGGATTTTTAGGTGCATTTGGGTCAAATCTAGGTACTAATAATTTGCTAGATCATGGTAAATTGATAATTAGTGGTTCTGGTGATCCTTTAGGAGCTTTTATAGCGGTAGTTATAGCTGCGGAAATAGGTAGATTTATTTTTGGGAAAACTAAAATAGATATTATTATCACGCCATTTGTTACAATAATCATTGGAGGAATAATTTCTTATTTAACAGGACCATATTTAATAAAAGGGATGAAAATTCTTGGTACATTTATAAGAGAAGCAACTGAATTACAGCCGTTTATTATGGGAGTAGTTGTTTCAGTTGTTATGGGAATAATTTTAACATTACCTATAAGTTCTGCAGCGTTGTCTATCATCTTGGGGTTGTCTGGAATAGCAGCAGGTGCATCTACTGTGGGATGTGCAGCTCAAATGGTTGGCTTTGCAGTAATAAGTTTTAAAGCTAATCGTTGGAATGGATTACTTGCTCAAGGTTTGGGGACGTCTATGTTGCAAGTTCCTAATATTATGAGAAAACCAGTAATTTGGATTCCTCCAATAGTAGCGAGTGCTATCTTAGGTCCTATAGCAACCATTATTTTTAGAATGGAAAATAATCCAGCTGGTGGTGGTATGGGGACATCAGGATTAGTTGGGCAACTTATGACATGGCAAACAATGTCATCTTATACAGCTCATTCGGTGCTGTTAATTGAAATATTGTTACTACACTTCATATTACCTGCGATTATTTCATATGTGGTATATTACTATATGGAGAAAAAAGGTTTTGTAAAAGCTGAGGATTATAAATTAGATTTATAAAAATTTAAGAACTAGCTATAGAAAAATATAGTTAGTTCTTTTTTTACGTTTATAGGGAGTTAGTAGAAAATCATGATCTCGGAGAAACAAGATTTTGTGGATTTTATTAAGACATGGCATTAAAATGGTATTGAAAATAAAAAAAGAAAGCCCTGTTACTGATGTAATAGGGCTTTTAAGCTTCTTCTTATTAACGTACTTCTTTAATACGAGCAGCTTTACCACGTAAGTTACGTAGGTAGTATAATTTAGCACGTCTAACTTTACCTTTACGTACAACTTCAATTTTTTCAACTTTTGGAGTGTGAACAGGGAATGTTCTTTCAACACCAACACCGTTTGAAATTTTACGTACAGTATAAGTAGCAGAGATTCCTCCACCACGACGTTTGATAACTACTCCTTCGAATTGTTGGATACGCTCACGTCCACCTTCAACGATACGAACGTGTACTCTTACTGTATCCCCAGCTTTAAATTCAGGAATGTCTGATCTTAATTGCGATTTAGTGATCGCTTCAATGATTTTGCTCATTATTCTTTCTCCTTTTTTTACAAAATGTTCATTACTAATGCTTGATTAACAGAGGAACATCGTAATTTAATGTTTTCACATCTCGACTATTATAACATTATTTAAAGTAAATATCAATAGAAAACTTAATAAAATTTATTATAAAAGAGCTTTTTCCCAAGTTTCTTCTTTAAATCCTAGAAGAAGGATATCATTTTTTAAATCGAATGCTAAAGGACGTTTAATTAACATACCATTTTCATGAAGTAATGTTAAAGCCTCATCAAGAGATAGTGTTTCTAATTTGTCTTTTAATCCTAGCTCTTTGTAAACAAGACCGCTAGTGTTAAATAATTTCTTTAAGGGTAGATCGAATGTCTTAATAATTTTTTTAAATTCTGCTACTGTTGGTGTTTTTTCTTTAACATTGAAATATGTTGCTTCAATATTGTTTTCTGTTAAAAGTTTTTTTGCTTTTCTACATGTCGAGCATGTTGGGTATTCGTAAATAGTTAGCATATAATCTCCTCAATAATTTTTTGTGAATTCTAAATAATTAATTGATATTATAATATTTATTTTTATTAGTGTAAAGAAATCTGTTTAGGATTTAGCATATACGAAAAGCGTTTAGATTAATTCAATAAATAAGATGTGATATAATTAAGTTATAGAAATAAAGGAGAAATACTATGCAAAAAATAATTGTAAAAGATGTTTCTAAAATATATGGAGAAAATAGTAATGAAGTTATAGCAAATGATTCCATTAGTTTTGATATTAATGAAGGAGAATTTGTTGTAATTTTAGGTCCAAGTGGAGCTGGGAAGAGCACACTTCTTAATATTATAGGTGGAATGGATAATGCTAGTAAAGGATCAATTAATGTTTTTGGAAAAGAGATTGTCGGCCTAAGTGAAGCGGAACTAACTAAATATAGAAGAGAAGATATAGGTTTCGTTTTTCAATTCTATAATTTGATTCCAAACCTAACAGTTTTAGAAAATGTAGAATTAGCTGGACAAATTGTAAAACAACCGAAAAAAGCAACAGATATTTTAAAATTAGTAGGATTAGAACATAGAATGGATAATTTTCCTTCGCAAATCTCAGGTGGAGAACAACAGCGTGTTGCTATAGCGAGGGCAATATCTAAGAATCCAAAACTATTACTTTGTGATGAACCAACTGGGGCATTAGATTATAAGACGGGAAAAAATATCTTAAATATCCTAAAAGAGTATAGTGTGGATGAGAAAAAAACTGTAGTTATTATCACTCACAATAGTTCTATAGCTGAAGCTGCAGATAAGGTAATAGAAATTTACGATGCTAAGGTGAAAAAAGTAACACAGAATACTAATCCTAAAAGTATTGATGAAATAGAGTGGTAGTGTTATGAAAGCAATAAATAGAGATATATTAAGAGAAATATCAAAAACAAAATCGAAGTTTATATCGATAATGATAATAATGTTTCTAGGAGTTTTTATCTTTGTAGGGCTAAAAGAGACATCACCAGCGATGGTGAATACTTATAATAAGTACATAGAACGCCATAAGATGTACGATTTGCGAGTGAGTCATAATTTTGGAATCAATGAAGAAGATATGAAAATTGTAAATTCTATGGATAATATTGATTTAAGTGAAAGTTATTTTATAAAAAAACTCCAGATAACTAATAGTAATGAGTTTGTAAATATTGAATCTTTACCTGAAAAATTAGTTTTACCTGAGTTAACTGAAGGTGCTTTACCCAATAATAATCGAGAAATAGCTTTAGTTGAATCACTGCAAGGTAGTTATAAAATTGGAGACGAGATTTCTTTTATTTCAGATAAGAGTGAAAGTAATACTTTAAAACAATATGAGTTTAAAGTAGTTGGCTTTGTTCAAGGAGCAGATCATATAGAGGTATCTAATAATAATCTAGCTAATAAGGACTATTTTGGGTATGTAAAAAGAGATGTTTTTAAATTTGAAAATGTAAGTGGGGTAAATATAAAACTTAAAGATATTAACTATAAATATAGTGATAAAGATTATATTACGGGAGTTAATAAGACTAGAGATAGACTGATAGAAAAATTAAAAACTCAGCAAAAAATTGACGAAAAAAATTATTTAGAAAAAAATAATAAAAAATTAAATGAAAATGAAAAACTAATAAATCAAGCACAAGAACAACTTAATAGTGTTAAAGAAAAACTTGAATTATTAAAAAATGTTGATAGTAAAAGTTATAGCGAACAAGTAGAAAAATTGAATAAAGCTCAAAAAGAGATTGAAGATAATAAAAAGCAACTAAATATTGGGAAAGCTAGTCTTTCAGAAGAAAGTTATCCTAGATTCTCTGTAGAAAATATTAGAGGTTTAAAAAACTATGCTCAATTTATAGATTCTGCGAGTAGTTTAACCTTTGTAGCTAATGTTTTTTCAATATTCTTATTCGTTGTATCGATTTTAGTTTCACTAACAACTTTAACTAGAATGATAGACGAAAATAGGATAAACATCGGTACTCTTAAATCCCTAGGATACAGTAATTATCAAATTTCTAAAAAATATTTTGTATATGGTGGATTATCTACCTTGATAGGTACGATATTAGGTATTATTGGAGCATATTTGGTGATTGTGCCAATAATATATAATTCTTATGCAAGGTTCTTCACTTTTAACACACCGGAGATCGTATCCACTCCAAGTATACTTATCGCAGCTTTTGTAATTTCATTAGGATGTGTAAGTTTAGCTATTTATATCCCACTTAGAAAAAATTTAAGAGAAAAGAGTGCGTACTTGTTACGTCCTAAGGCTCCGAGTGGAGGAAGTAGGATATTTTTAGAAAGAATCCCATTTATTTGGTCAAGGTTAAGTTTTCTAAGGAAGGTAACCTTTAGAAATATTTTCCGTTATAAAATTAGAATGTTAATGACAATATTTGGAGTTGCAGGATGTCTGACTCTTATGTTTATAGGTTTTGGTATTCGTTATGGAGTAATAAATATTTCTAATGAACAATTCAAAGTTATTAATAAGGTTGATATCGCAGCTACTTATAATCCTTATATAGATAATAAAAGTGTAGAAAAACTTCAAAAAGAGATTGATAATAATAAGAATGTTAAAGCTAGCACCAAAATAAATATTCAACTTGCTACTTTTGAGAGTAATAATGAAATTGTTGATTCTGTACAATTAATAACGGTGGATAAAGAAAACTATAAAGACTATATTACATTAATGGATAATAATACCAAAGGTATTAACTTGCCAAATGGTGCGGCTGTTATTAGTGAAAAGCTTGCATATCTTCACAAGTTACAGGTAGGAGATAGCTTTAATGTAGTTGTAAATAATAAAGAATACACATTTAATGTTGGTGAAATTAATAAGAATTACTTTGGACATACAATTTATATAAATAAAGATTATTATGAATCAGTATTCAAAAAACAATATAAGGACAATACATTTTTAATACAAACTACAGGTGGTAAGGAGGTTGTTGAGAGTGTTGTAAGTAATTTAAATAACAATAGCGATATAGTAAACATAAGTGATAATTCTAAAATACAAGAAATACTTGATAATTTTATTAAAGGGATAGATATTATAGTCGCAGTTATGGTGATTTGTTCAGTTACATTAGCGCTTGTGGTATTATATAATTTAATAAATGTTAATGTATCTGAGCGTATTAGAGAATTATCAACGATAAAAGTTCTTGGTTTTTATCCGAGTGAAGTAACTATTTATGTATTTAGAGAAATCTTTTACTTAAGTGGGGTAGGTATTATTTTAGGTAATTATCTAGGTTATAAAATGTATTTGAAAATAATACTAGAACTCGCTGGAAGAGACATGATGTTTAGTAGTAAAGTACCTTTAGTAGTTTATTTATTAGCATCGGGTATAACAATATTGATTACTATAGTCGTAATGATAGTAATGCATAAAAAACTAAAAAAAGTAAACATGGTAGAAGCTCTTAAAGCAATAGAGTAGAATAGGAGAAGAAATGGCAATTATAATAAATGACGAGGCAAAAAAATTATTAAAAGATAAAAATAAAAACTATATATTAGTATCACTATTTCAACAAGCTTGTTGAGGTGGCGGTGTAAATAAAGTTATCGGGGTTTCGATAGCAAGCAAATTCGATAAAGAATTATATTCAAAATATGTAGTTGATGGAATAGATGTTTATATCGACTATAGATTAAATATAGGAGAAAATGTAGAAATAGGTGTAGAAAAATTCCTATTTATGAAATATTTTAACCAGGTAGGGATCACCGCTTTATAAATAAAAAAACAACTAGAGATGAAAAGTATCATTTCTAGTTGTTTTTGTTTATTAGTTAGAAGATGCAATAAGCTCTTCTTCTTTTTTATGTTTATCGTTGTAGATTTTTTTCATAATACCGATAACGATTGATAGTGCAAATAGACACATTAATCCGATGAATAGGTTTCTAGCGCCACCTGATAGTGTACCACCTACATATGAATAAACAATTGTTGCTGGTAGTTGCCCGATTCCTGTAGCGATAAAGAATCGCCAGAAACTCATATTAGTAAGACCAGCGGCGTAACTAACAAAGTCAAAAGATACAAATGGCAATAATCTACAAATAAGAATAGCTTTATCTCCGTATCGTTCGAAGAATACGTCAATACTTGCCATTGCACCTTTACTTGTAAGTTTTTCTACTACATCACGTCCTAATCCGCGAGCAATATAGAAACATACCGCCGCCCCTATCATTGCTGTTGACCAAGATAATACAGCTCCTAGTACCCAACCAAAGATAGCAGCATTTGATAATGTGATTAAAAATGCTGGGATTGGTGCAGCTATTGATTGAAGTACCATTAGTACTCCAGAAACTACCGCAGCCCAAGCTCCCCATCCACGCAAGTATTCGATTACCGCATTTGTATCGAATTGAGATAAAGTAGCGAATGCTGTATTAATACCAGTTTTAAAACTAGGTACTGTGAAATAAACTGCAAAGAAGATTGCAAAACATGCAAGTGTAATATATCTTACTTTTTTACGTTGTACTTTTAATTTTTTCTCTTCTTCAGGATCAACTTCTCTTAAATCACTAAGTTTTACTTCTTTTTCTTTTAATGCCTTAAGTTCATCTTTAGTATAAACTGTTTGATATTTAGAAAGTGTTAAAATAATATAAAGATTTATTAAGTTAACAATTACCACAGTAATAATAAATGGAATTTTAACTTGGTTAAGTGAACTAGCATGTAGAACTTCACGAGCTATATATAGTAATGTTTTTGTTTTACCTGAAAAAATAGCCATTAAAAGTATTATCGCTTCAATTATAAAGAATGTGTACTTGCGATTAATACGTTTGAAATATAAACCTGTCATTATACCATATACAGTCCAAACGAAAATTACAAGACTCTGGTCAGCTAACATTTCGAATTGTGTAAAGAAGAACAGAAGGAAAGCGAAGAAGTAACCAACCGCTATACCAACACTCGTAAAATAAAATAAAAGTCTTAATCGATTCATTTAATCTCTCCTTGTGATTAGCTATTATTTTTTAATACTATAAATAATAGCAGCATATGTTCCATCTTCTGGAAGAACGTCTTCGTTACCTGAAAATTTCACTTCTTTACGAGTTTCAACAGCTCCATAAGTGTAAGTAGTATTTGAGATAATACCAACAGGGCAGCTATCTAAACAAGATAAACATCCTGTATTTTTATCGAGAGCATTTTTCAAGTTGCCACCGAAGCGGAAATCGATTTGTTTTCCATTGCTGTCTTTTACTACTTCGTTAATGTCATATTTTTTGTCAGCGCCGTTCCATGTGATTTCGGCTTTAATTGGAGTTCCTTCAACATGTGTAGTAGTTGCATTATTTGCAGTCATATTGTTTCCAGGTTTTGCACCAATCTCAATTAGAGCGTTGTAGAATTCTTCGGGCTTAGCAAATGCAGTAAATATTGACTTAGCACCATTTGTACCACTTTGTTCTACAGAATTATGTCTTGTTGCTTCATCAAAGTATTTACCGTTAATTTTTGTAAGAACAGTAATAGTACCTGCTTCTTTATCTACTTTAATAGGTTTATCTAACGATACGCCTGCCACATAGTCTGCAGGTTGATTTGAATTTTGTGAAGTTGAATTAGATGAATTGCTACATCCAACAGCAGTAAATGCTAATCCGGCAGCCATAAGGACTGATAATATTTTTTTTGGATTCATAAAAGAAGCCCCCCTTATTCTATAAATTTATTATATATTTGTATTATAACATTTATAGAAAAACTGAACAATATTCTATATAAAATATTCTATGAATTTAATTATCGCTACAGATATACAATTTATAAACATGAGAAAATATTATTATATTTTTTACATCAGTTATGTTAAAAATAGTAAAAATAAAATATATACTGAATAAATAATTTATTATAATTTATATATTTTAGATTATAATACTTTAGAACAACTAAGAAGTAATTTATTGATAATTATTATCGATTATAATAAACAGTTATTTATATAGAAATGAGTATCATAATTATTAGCTAAATAATTGGAAATATGGTATAATAGTTCAGTTATAAACGAAAATTATAAGAAATTTATGAAAAAAAGTAAAAAACTAGAGAAAGGAGAAAAAAATGTTAATTCAATTAAATAATGTAACAAAGAATTTCGTTGTCAATGAAATTTTTTCAAATGTTAAACTAGAAATTAACGATAAGGACCGTGTTGCAATAGTAGGTAGAAATGGAGCTGGAAAGAGTACATTATTAAAAATCATTTCTGGTGCTATTAGTTTTGATAGTGGAGAGAGAACTATTTCAAAAAATACAACGGTCGGATATTTATCTCAAGAATTTATAGTTAGAGAAGATTTGTCAATTTATGAAGAGATGATCACATGTTTTGATGAAATTATTACGTTAGAAGCAGAATTAGAAAAACTTTCATTTGAGCTAACGCCGGAAAATATCGAAAATGATCCAACGCTACTTAATAAATTTGATAGATTACAAAATGAAGTGTTAACACATAAGGACTATCATTATAAGAGTAAGATAGAGAGTGTATTATACGGATTAGATTTCACAAAAGAAGTTTTTGATAAGAAAATCAGTACTTTCTCTGGTGGAGAGAAGACAAGATTATCGATGGCTAAACTATTGTTAAGTGAGCCAGACTTACTAGTTTTAGATGAACCTACCAACCACCTTGATATGGAAAATGTAGCATGGCTAGAAAATTATCTTTCATCATACAATGGTGCAATAGTTATAGTCAGTCACGATAGATACTTTTTAGATAAAGTTGTAAATGTTGTATATAACTTAGAATTCGGTAAACTTAAAAAGTATGTAGGTAACTATTCGAAATTCTTAGTACAATATGAAGAAGATTATGAAAAACAATTAAAAGAATATACGAGTCAGCAGAAGGATATAAAAAAATTAGAAGAATTTGTTCAGAAGAATATAGCAAGAGCATCTACTAGTAAGATGGCTAAAAGTCGTCAAAAAGTATTAGATAAGATGGATCTTATTGACAATCCGAAAAAAGATGATAAGGCAGCAGGCATAGAGTTCTTAATTAAGGAACAAAGTGGTCGTGATGTTCTAACGATTAGTGGTTTACAAGTAGGTTATAATGGAATTAAAGTAGGGCAGAGTTATAATCTTTCGGTGTATAAAGGTGACAGAATAGCAGTAGTTGGAAGAAATGGTATAGGAAAATCTACATTAATAAAAACTATAGCTAAGAGACAAAAAGAAATTTCTGGTTCTGTTCAATATGGAAGTAAAGTGTCGTTAGGATACTATGATCAAAAACAAGCAGAGTTTGAATCTTCAAAAACAATATTAAATGAATTGTGGGATGAGTATCCTCTAATGAAGGAAGCGGAAGTAAGAACAGTGCTTGGTAGATTCTTATTTAGAGGGGATGATGTTCTTAAGATAGTAAGAGATCTTTCTGGTGGAGAAAAAGCGAGGTTACAACTCGCAAAACTGATGTTGGAGAAAAACAATCTCCTTATATTAGATGAACCGACTAACCACCTTGATATTACAAGTAAGCAAGTACTAGAAGAGGCATTGAAAAATTATGAAGGGACTATTCTTTTTGTCAGTCACGATAGGTACTTCATTAATAAGATTGCTAATAAAGTACTAGATATTACTGATAATGGTCATAATATGTACTTAGGAAATTATGATTACTATTTAGAAAAAAGAGAACAAGAGAGAATAGCTCAACAACTAACTAAACAAAATGAAGAAGTAGTTGCTGAAAAAGAAGCGAATAACTACATACTAGATAAAGAAGCGAAAAAACGTGTTCGAAAATTAGAGAGAACCCGCGATGAGCTGATGAATAAAATTGAAACTTTAGAAGAAGAAATACAAGTTGTAAATAATGAACTTGCCAAAGAGGAAGTATATACTGATATGATAAAAACTCAAGAATTTAATGAGCAGTTAAAACAACTATCTTCTGAATTAGAAGAGTTAAATGATTCTTGGTTAGAAATTGAAGAGGAATTAGAGAGTATTAATGGGTAGTAAAATTAAAATAACGACTTATGTTGACTCTGAAAAAATACATGAGGAATCTTGTGTAGGAAGTGTTTCGGAACAGATAAGTAGTGAAAAGATAAGCTATAGTGATAAAAATAATAAAAAAATAGAGATTTTTATTGACAAAATAAAAGAAAGTGTTAGTATAGAAAAAGACGATTCAAAAATGTACTTAGCATATACGAAAACAAGTAATGACTACAGTACGCAATATGGTCAGATGAAATTAGAAACACAGCTTGTAAATATAAGTAAAAAAACAAAAAACAACCTTACTTTATACGAAATAGTGTACAATATACATTTCGGAAGTAATGATAAACAGAAAAATAAATTGAAAATATTAGTGAAAAATATATAGTAAGTAATTAGGAGGGATTTTTGGTGAAAAATAAAATAGTAGAATTAATAAAAAATTCTTTAGCCAAATTAGAAATTGATGGAGTAGATATTCATGTAGAAACTCCGAAAAACACAGATAATGGAGATTTTTCTTCAAACGTAGCGATGCAATTAACAAGAGTTTTACGTAAAAATCCTAGAGTTATTGCCGAGGAAATAATCAGTAATATAGAAGAAGATGAAGCGGTAGAAAAAATTGAAATAGCTGGGCCGGGATTTATTAACTTTTTCGTTAAAAAATCAAGTCTTGGAAGTGTTGTTGGGAAAATCTTAGAAGATGATTTTAAATATGGTGAAAACAACATTGGACAAGGTAAAAAAGTTCTTTTAGAGTATGTGTCAGCTAACCCAACAGGAACACTACACGTAGGTCACGCTAGAAATGCTGCATATTCTGATTCATTAGCAAGAATAATGAAGAAATCAGGATATGATTTATCTCGTGAATACTATATTAATGATGCAGGTAATCAAATTAATAATCTTGTGATTTCAGCGATTACTAGATATAAACAGGCTCTAGGCATGGATGCTGAGATGCCAGAGGATGCATATCATGGTGAAGATATTAAAGTTTTAGGTCAAAAACTAAAAGATGAATTCGGTGAATCATTATTAGAAAGAGAAGACTTAAATGAGTTTATTCGTGAGTATGCAGTAGCGTATGAAATGGAAAATATTAAAAAAGACCTTGGTGATTTTGGTTTAGAATACGATGTATTCTTCAGTGAAAAATCACTATATGAAAATGGTCTTGTAGAAAAAGCTTTAGAATCCCTTAAAGAACAAGGGTTTGTTTATGAAAAAGATGGAGCTTTATGGTTAGAAACAACTGCTTTAGGTACAGGGGATGACAAAGACCGTGTATTAATAAAAGCAGATGGTTCATTAACATATTTAACTAGTGATATAGCGTATCACAAAAATAAATTAGATCGTGGATTTGATTTATTGTTAGACGTTCTTGGTGCAGATCACCATGGTTATGTAGCTAGACTTAAAGCTAGTGTAGTAGCTATGGGGTATAAAGCAGATCAATTAGAAGCGTTAATAATGCAAATGGTACAACTTCTAAATAACGGGGAAGTTGTGAAAATGAGTAAGAGAACAGGTAAGGCAATTACACTTCGTGATTTAATCGATGAAGTAGGAGCTGATGCTGCTCGTTACTTTTTAGTAATGAGAAGTGCAGATAGTCACTTAGACTTTGACTTTGCAGTAGCAAAAGAACAATCAAGTGATAATCCACTATACTATGTTCAATATGCCCACGCTAGAATTTGTTCAATCTTACGTCAAGCAGCAGAACAAGCTGAATACGATGTGAAAAATTGTGATTATGAATTGCTAACAGATGAGTACTCAGTAGACTTACTGAAAAACTTAGCATATTATCCAGAAATAGTTGCACAAGCAGCTAAAAACTACGAACCACACAGAATTTGTAATTATTTACAAAGTCTTGCAAGTTCATTCCACAAATTCTATAATAATAATAAAGTAATAACTGAAAATAAAGAGCAAACTCAAAGTTACTTAGCATTAATCACTGCTGTTAAGATAACTTTAAGAAACGCTTTAGATTTAATCGGAGTATCAGCTCCGGAAAAAATGTAATAAATAAAAAAGAAGGGAATCTAATATAAATGGTAAAGTTAAAAGATTTAAGCGCAGAAAAAATTAAGGAAATGTCACTAATAGATTTATGTTATGCATATATGGTAGAAGAAGGAATTGAAAAATTAAATATTTATGATTTCCTAGATTATATTAAACCATTAAGAAATGTTGACGAGGAAGAATTTACTGCACAAGCAGCGTATTTCTACACTGATCTAAACTTGGATGGACGTTTTGTATGCGTTGAAGATGGTAGTTGGAAATTAAGAGATAGTTTATTTGTAGAAGATATTAAAAACTTTGTTGAACCAAGTGTACAAAAATTTGAAATTGATGATGAAGATGATATTGAAGAGCTTGGAGAAGAAGAACAAGAAGATATCCATGATGAAGTTGATGCTTTAATCGAAGAAGAAGATATGGAAGAGAGTGAAGATGTCTTCGATTTCGATAATGAAGGTATTGTATCGAAATTCAACATAGCAACTGAAGAAGAAGAGTTTTAATAAAAGAGCCGTAAGGCTTTTTTATTTTGTGAGTCTTTTTAGTTGCATATACTTTCCATATGAAGTATAATGGAGAAAGTCAATAAAACATATAGTAAAAATTGTAATACAGGTTCTAAGTTTTTTAAGTGAATAACACAATACACATTTATTTTATTTATTATCTTTAACAGCAAGAATACGATTGATTATTGATAATAAAAAATATAAAGGAGATTGTAACTTATGAAACAAGGTACAGTAAAATGGTTTAACGAGGAAAAAGGATTCGGATTTATCGAAGTGGCAGGAGAAAAAGATATTTTTGTTCACTTCTCAAGTATTAAAAAAGACGGATTCAAAACTTTAAAAGAAGGCGATAAAGTTGAATTTGAAGTTGAAGACGGTGCTCGTGGACCACAAGCAGCTAACGTAGTTGTTCTTTAATTAGAAATGTGAGAAAGTTATAATTAGACTGTTAAGTCTAGTTATAGCTTTTTTATTTGGCTCTTTGTCAAATTCGGGGCATGGAGAAA
>NZ_KQ959924.1 GCF_001553035.1 Gemella haemolysans | reverse complement strand
TGCTGCCTAGATTTCATTTCCTATTTTTCTCCGTGCCCCGAATTTGACAAAGAGCCGAAAAAATGTAGTCCATAATTAATATGAACTACATTTTTTCTTATAATTGTTCAGCTACCTTCAGACGAGCACAAGCTTTAGCTAAAGCTAATTCCGCACGTCTTACATCAAGACCATCTTCTTTTTTAGCAAGACGATCTTCTGCACGTTGTAACGCTCTTTTAGCACGTTCAACATCGATATCTTTACCTAATTCTGCTGTTTGAACTATAATAGTTACTTCGCCTTTATGTGTTTCCACAAATCCTTCACTTACAGCTAGATATTCTTCTCGTCCATCAGGAAAAATCACTTTAAGAGGCCCAACCTTTAATGATGCAACCATAGGAACATGGTTAGCCATTACACCAAGTTGTCCACTTGTAGTTCCCAATACAACCATAGAAGCTTCTTTTGCACTATAAGCTTCTCCATTAGGAGTAACAATGCTTACACTTAAAGTATTCATTTATTTACCTCCTATTTGTATTATACTTCTACTCCTAGTTTGCGAGCTTTTTCTAATACGTCTTCAATTCCACCAACTAGACGGAATGCATCTTCAGGAATGTGGTCATATTTACCTTCTAAAATTCCTTTGAAAGCTTGTACTGATTCTGATACTGGTACGTATGAACCAGGTTGACCTGTGAATTGTTCAGCTACGTGGAAGTTTTGAGATAAGAAGAATTGAACACGACGTGCTCTATCAACTGTTTTCTTATCTTCATCACTTAACTCGTCCATACCTAAGATGGCGATAATATCTTGTAATTCACGATATTTTTGAAGAGTTCTTTGAATTGTTGTCGCAACTTGATAGTGTTCTTCTCCTACGATTTCAGGAGCTAATGCTCTTGATGTAGAAGCAAGTGGGTCAACGGCTGGGTAGATACCCATCTCTGTTAACGCACGCTCAAGGTTTGTTGTTGCATCTAAGTGGGCGAATGTTGTCGCTGGAGCCGGGTCAGTATAGTCATCGGCTGGTACGTAAATCGCTTGGATAGATGTAACAGAACCTTTTTTAGTTGATGTGATACGCTCTTGTAAACGCCCCATCTCTGTAGCAAGTGTTGGTTGGTAACCAACGGCTGATGGCATACGTCCTAATAACGCAGAAACCTCAGAACCTGCTTGTGTGAAACGGAAAATGTTATCGATGAATAGAAGCACGTCTTGTCCTTCTTCGTCACGGAAGTATTCCGCCATTGTTAATCCTGTTAATGCTACACGCATACGAGCTCCTGGTGGTTCGTTCATTTGTCCGAATACCATGGCTGTTTTGTTAATAACACCAGAATCTTTCATTTCATAGTATAAGTCATTTCCTTCACGAGTACGCTCACCTACACCTGTGAACACTGATAATCCACCGTGTTGTTGCGCAACGTTGTTGATAAGTTCTTGGATAAGAACCGTTTTACCAACTCCCGCACCACCAAAAAGACCGATTTTACCACCTTTAATATATGGTGCAAGTAAGTCGATAACTTTAATACCTGTTTCAAGAACCTCAACGTGAGTTGATAATTCATCGAATGTTGGAGCTTCTTTGTGAATTGAATCTTTACGAACTTCTGCTCCTGCTTCTTCACCGTGGTCAACTGCTTCACCTAATACGTTGAACACACGACCTAATGTGTAGTTACCTACAGGAACTGTAATTGGTGCTCCTGTATCCACTACTTCTGCTCCCCTATTTAATCCATCAGTTGATGACATAGCAATTGTTCTTACTACGTTATCACCAATTTCTAGAGAAACTTCAAGAACTAATTTTTCTTTTTTCCCATCGCCTTTTTCTATGTAAACTTCTAAAGCGTTTAATAGATTTGGCATATGCCCTGATTCGAATTTAACATCTACTACAGGTCCCATAACTTGGAGAATATAACCTTTATTCATATGTTGTATGCTAACTTAATAGCTTCTCCTTTCTCATTACTATTTTGTTGCTGCTGCTCCACTTACAATCTCTGTAATTTCTTGTGTAATTGCAGCTTGTCTTGCACGATTGTATTTAATCGTAAGTGTATCAATAATATTTCCTGCATTATCAGTTGAATTTTTCATTGCTGTTTTCCTTGCAGAATGCTCACTAGCTTTACTATCTAATATACTTCCATAAATCATACTTTCAGCATATTGAGGTAGTATTACATCTAGTACAGCTGTCTCACCAGGCTCAAACTCGTAAGCTCCTGTAGGTTGTTGCTCTTCTGAATTTGCGAATTTATCTGTATTGTCAATAGGAAGAACTTTACTTTCAGTTACAACCTGTTGAATCATACTAACAAAGTGATTATAATGTAAATAAATTTCATCATATTCTTTATCAATAAAGTATCCTACTACTTTATTCGTAATTTGTTTAACCTGAGTGAAACTTGGCTCATCTGGTATATCTCTATAACTATCAACTACATTATAGCCATTTTTTCTAAAGAATTCTGCTCCATAGTTACCTATAGCAACAATACCATACTCGCTATTAGCATGTCTTTCATTAACAGTATTAACAAAGTTTCTAATAACGTTTGCGTTGAATCCTCCACATAAACCACTATCACTAGTAATTACCACATAAAGAGTTTTCTTAGCTTCTCTTTTTTCTAACATAGGGTGTTTAATACTAGAACTTTTACCAAAAATTGTTCCCATCACCTCTTGCATTTTTTGCATATATGGATTAAATTTTTGTGTGTTTGATTGTGCTTTTAAAAGCTTAGAAGTTGAAACCATCTCCATCGCTTTTGTAATATGACTAGTTTTCTTAGTAGAATTGATTTTGTTTTTTATATCTCTTAGTGACGCCAATTAGTTCACCACCTTTACTCTACTACTTATCATCTTAGGCAAAAGTTTTTTTGAATGCAGCGATTACTTCATCCATAACTTCTGTTGATGGTAAGTCTTTTGTTTCAATAATGTGCTTAACTGCTTCATTTTCATGAGCATCTAAGTATGAATATAATTCTTGTTCGAATCTGTGAATATCTTTAACTTCCACATCATCTAAGAATCCATGAGTTAAAGCATACAGAATCATAACTTGTTTTTCTACTGGAATTGGTTTGTGTAAGTCTTGTTTTAAAACTTCAACTGTACGTTTACCACGTTCTAGTTTTTCACGAGTCGCTGGATCTAGGTCAGAACCGAATTGAGCAAAGCTTTCTAACTCACGATAAGATGCTAAGTCAAGACGTAAAGTACCTGATACTTTTTTCATCGCTTTAATTTGTGCAGATCCCCCTACCCTAGATACTGAAAGTCCGGCGTTAATCGCTGGTCTAATACCTGAGAAGAATAAATCTGATTGTAAGAAGATTTGTCCGTCTGTAATAGAAATTACGTTTGTTGGAATATACGCAGAGATATCACCTGCTTGAGTTTCTACGAATGGTAGTGCTGTGATACTTCCTCCACCGAAATCTTCATTTACACGAGCAGCACGTTCTAGAAGACGTGAGTGTAAGTAGAATACGTCCCCTGGATATGCTTCACGACCTGGTGGTCGTTTTAATAGTAATGATAACTCACGGTAAGCAGCTGCTTGTTTTGATAAGTCATCATATACGATTACTACATCTTTACCATTAAACATGAATTCTTCTGCCATCGCAACTCCTGCATAAGGTGCAATGTAAAGAAGTGGTGCTGGTTGAGATGCTGATGCTGTTACTACGATAGTGTAGTCTAAAGCACCGTGTTCTTTAAGAGTTTCTACAACACTACGTACTGTAGATTCTTTTTGTCCGATTGCTACATAAATACAAATTACATCTTGTCCTTTTTGAGCTAAGATTGAGTCGATAGCAACTGCAGTTTTACCTGTTTGTCTATCTCCGATAATAAGCTCACGTTGTCCACGTCCAATAGGTACTAATGCATCAATCGCTTTAATACCAGTTTGGAATGGAACAGATACTGATTTACGTCCCATAACCCCTACTGCTGGAGATTCGATTGGACGACGTTTTGTAGTATTTACTGGACCACGACCGTCAACTGGTTGTCCTAGTGGATCAACTACACGTCCAATTAATTCTTCACCTACAGGTACGTCCATAACACGCCCAGTACGACGAACTTCGTCTCCTTCTTTAATATCAGTAGTTGGACCTAAAATTACGATACCAACATTTGTGTCTTCAAGGTTTTGAGCAAGTCCCATAACCCCTGTTTTAGTGAACTCAACTAGCTCACCACTCATTATTTCATTAAGACCGTATACACGAGCAATACCGTCCCCAACTTCTATAACTGTACCGACATCTGTTGACTTAACTTCAAACTGATAATTTTCTATTTGTGATTTTAGTAATGAACTAATTTCTTCAGCTTTAATAGCCATTTATGTCCCTCCTTGTTTCAACTTCTTCTAGATTGAAGAAATTTTTGATTTTATAGCATTCAATTTAGCCTTAATAGTAGCATCAACTACTTTGTTATTATAAGTAAGTTTTAAACCACCTAGAAGACTTGCATCTACAAAATTATTAATTTCTACATTTTCTAGTTGTAACTCATTTTTAATTTTTTCTTTTAGATTTTCTAACTGTTCTTCAGTTAAAGGTGAAGCTGATTCAGCTTTCACAACAACATTTCTTGAATATTTATTAAACAATTCAGTATATTGTTCTAAAACGAAATTAATTAATGAGATTTGCAGATTACCTGCTAAGATTTTAACAACATTCACAACATTTTTATTTACTCCTGCAAATGATGCATCAATCAAGTTAATTTTTTTTATTTTTTCTAAATTAGGGTTGTTCATCAATGTAACAAAATCAGAGTTTCCATTAACTACTTTTGCAACTTCCTTTAACTCATAAGAAACTTCTTCTAGTGTGTTATTTTCTTTTGCAACTTCAAATAATGAATATCCAATTTTATTAGCTAATACTGACTTACTCATTATTTCACCCCTACCTCTTTAATGACTTTATCAACATATTCACTTTGTGTTGAGCCATCTAATTCTTTTTCTAAAATTTTCGAAGCTACAAGCACTGATAAATCAGCAATTTGTTTGTTGATTTCTTCAAGCGCTCTTTTCTTCTCGTCCTCAATGTCTCTTTGAGCATTTACTTTTAATTGTTCTGCTTGTTTGCGAGCTTCTTCAAGAATAGCTTGTTTTTCAATCTTAGATTGTTCACGAGCTTCTTCCATCATAACTTTAATTTCTTGTTGCGCATTTTTTAATTTTTCTTGATTTTCTTCAAGTAAAATTAAAGCTTCTTTTTGATTTTTAGCTGCATCATCAAGTTGACCTTCAACTAATTTTTGACGCTCATCTAACATATCAATAAGTTTGTCCCAAGCAAATTTTTTCAGTAATACTAATAAGATTAATACAGCTACAATGTTAATAGCCATATTTCCTAGATTAAAACCTTGATGAGAAGAGTGTTCAGTAGCTAAAAATACTAAATTTTCCATTTACTAAATGCTCCTATTCTTCATAGTTCTTTTGTTTACAGTATTATACTAAATTATTTAGCTAAGATAACGAATGAAATAACGATAGCTAAGATAGGTACTGCTTCTACAAGTGCGAATAATACGAAAGCATTAGATTTTAATCTTGATTCTAATTCTGGTTGGCGAGATACACCTTCGATAAATTTACCGAATAAAAATCCGTTACCGATACCAGCACCAACTGCTGCTAATCCTGCTGCTAAACCTGCTCCAATTAATTCTACCATAATTATATTTTCCTCCTTGGATAATAAATGAATTTTATTAATTATTAGATTTTTGCACATATAGTGCGTTTAAAAAGATTAATGTTCATCACTAATTTTATGTGATAAATAAATGAATGTTAAGACAGTAAAGATATATGCTTGGATAAATCCTATAAATAGAGAGAATCCTTTCCATACTACTAGTCCTGCCATACCAGCTATTGCACCAAAGAATCCTACTGTTGTAAGAGTTGCTAATAGTGCTAATAATATTTCACCTGCATAGATATTACCGAATAAACGCATTGAAAAAGTCATCAAGTTTGTGAATTCTTCAATAACTTTAAATGGTGTAATACCTATACCTGAAGAAGTATATGTACCAAAATAGTGTTTAACTCCTTTATACTTAATTCCTGCAAAATGAGTAAAGACAATCACTAATAATGCAAGAGAGAAAGTAAATGTTGGATCCGCAGTTACAGAGTTGACATAGACTACTTCATTGTAACTAACTTCTATTAATACACCTATAGTATTTGCTACTGCAACAAGTGAAATAATTGTTAGAGCTGTTGCCCATAATCCTTTACCATATTTTTTCCAGTTAACATTACCTTTGATGACATTATCACTAACGAAATACGCAAGTAATTCAACCGCATTTTGACGTTTACTATCTGGTCTTAATTTTATTCTACTAGTTAGAAACATCACAATAACAAAGGTAAGTAATACTGTTATTAAAGTTGTGATTACACTAGGAATATTAACCGTTATATCATAGCCAAATAATTTGGTAATAAGATATGTGTGTTTTTCCATATATTCCCCTCACCTCTTTTCTTAAGTAACTTTTAGATTTCTAAATCTGTTGTAATATAAAAAATTAGAAATACATAATCATATTATAATATGATTTTATAATATTTGCTAGCGATTTCTTAAATTTTATATGATTTAATTAAAAATAATCTACTATTATTTAGTTCTATTTAGTTCCGAAGATTCTGTCTCCAGCATCCCCTAATCCTGGTACAATGTATCCGTGATCATTTAGTTTTTCATCTAGACCAGCGATGAAAATATCTACGTCTGGGTGTGCATCGTGTAATGCTTTTACACCTTCTGGAGCTGCTATTAAACACATAAATTTAATATCAGTAACACCACGTTGTTTAAGTGAGTCAATTGCTGCAATTGCTGAACCTCCAGTTGCTAACATTGGGTCAACAACTATAAAGTGACGTTCTTCTGGATTGCTAGGTATTTTAACAAAATACTCATGTGGTTGTAGAGTTTCTGGATCACGATATAGTCCAACGTGACCTACTCTCGCAGATGGGATTAAATTCATTAATCCATCTACCATTCCTAATCCTGCACGTAGAATTGGAACGAATACAACTTTCTTACCTGCAAGACGTTTACAAGTAGTAGTTTGGATTGGAGTTTCCACTTCAACATCCTCAAGCGGAAGATCACGAGTGATTTCATAAGCCATTAAAGAACCTACTTCGTTAGTAAGTTGTCTAAAGTCTTTAGAACCCGTTCTTTTATCTCTAATAAAAGATAATTTATGTTGGATCAATGGATGATCAAAAACATGAACTTTTGACATAATTATAGTTCTCCTTTGTATTATTATTATATTTATTTTACTCTAATTATTTCATTTTAACAAGGGATATCCGAAAATATTTCACTCGATTCAATAAATATTTTTTTATTAGTTTTGTTATATCACTAGACTTATACTACATAAAATATTACAATAATATAAACAATATTTATGGAGATTTTATCATGCAAAGAAAAACAATTTTGGGGATATTTTTACTCACTAGTATTTTATACTATATTGTTCCCCTACTTTTTTTGAAATTTTATAATGGAACTAGTGATAAAGCTGGCTTTATTTTGATTTTAACTTATGGATTTTCATCATTCGCGGTTACACTATTGGTAACATATTTTATACAAAGAACAATTTATACTCCTCTTCTAAGTATTGCTTTGGCTCTACCACTGTTTTTCATTTTTAATTCAAGTGCCTTAGTTTTAATACTTCTTATAATAGTATTTTCTTTTGTTGCCTATGCTTTAACTGTATTAATAAAATAAATAAGGAGATCATATGACAATTTTTAAACGTAATTTACTAATAGCAACTGGTATATATGTACTTTTTTATCTGTCACCAATATTGGCTAATCCCTTTATGGCTTTAAATTTATTGGAAGCTGCTGTCGTTGGAGCATTAATTTTTGGTGGATTCTACTTAAGTTATATTTTCATGTATACTAATAAAAGCAAACTTGATGAACGTACTAAGAATACTATTATTACAATATTAGTATTAATAATAGCACTATTAATATTTTTTAATCCTTTTAAATTTCCAACTGCATTCAATATTATTGTAAATAGATATTTAGCAATACTAATTCTTCTGCTAATATTAATTTTTATAATATTCTTAGCAAGAAAGATGGATAATTCTATAATACTAGTTTTACTTTTTGCACCATCGATTATCCAAGGATTACTAATGCGTCTATCTTATAAGGCTATGATATTTTATATTGCTAACCCTAACTTTAATTTATATTTAATAGTCGCTATTTTCATTGGATATTATATTTATAACAATAGGAAGTAATTAATACAACAAGGATTGACAATTCTTTTAAATCGCTTCTATCAAATAATAAAAAAACTGATAATCTAGATATTATTTCTAGACTATCAGTTTATTTTTTTAGTTATCTATTTCTACTTTTAAAACTTTACCCGATACAGCATCAACGACTACATCATACTCTAATCCATTTGCACGAGCTTCTACTTCATAAACATATAAAGGAACTCCATTATTTTGAACTGCGTAGTCATCCTCATACTCAGGTTTAATTTTTACAAAATTAATATTTTGTTCTGGCGTTGAAATTGCTTGTGCTACTATAGAACGAATTTCTTGTGGTGATTTTGCATTTTGAACATTTTGTTGAGTGTTGATGTTATTATTATTATTATTATTATTTTGAACATTTGAAGATTGGTTATCATTTTGCGAATTACTGTTTGAACCATTATCACCATTGTTACTATTATTGTTATTGTTTCCGTTATTGTTATTTTGATTTGTTTGCTGTCCAACATTCATCTTTACATTCGAATACGCTTCTTGAATCTTAGCTCTTTGCCCTTCTTCATATTTATCATAAGCATATGCACCAACACTACCAGTAACTATTACTGCTAAACTTCCTATAATTAACGGTTTTAAAAAGTTTCTTTTTGCTCTTTTGGGTTGTTCATTATATTGATTATTGCTATTCATTGTTTCTTCGTAAACTCCTTCTAATGTTTCAATCTCATTGTTATTAATTTTTTTAGTCATTTTATTTACCTCTTTTTTCTTTATGTTTTTATTATAAATTTCTTTTATGAATCTTAGATGAAAATTAAAATATTATTTTTTCTAGTCATCAATTTTCACTTTTAATACTTTTCCTGAAACAGCATCTACTACTACATCATACTCTAACCCGTTAGCTTTTGCTTCAACTTTATAAACATATAAAGATACTCCATTATTTTGTGGTGCATAATCATCCTCGTATTTAGGTTTGATTTTTACAAAGTTAATATTTTGTTCAGGTACCGATATTGCTTCTGCTACAATTGAGCGGATTTCTTGTTGTGATTTTATATTTTGAGTATTTTGTTGTGTATTATTGTTCTGAGTATTATTATTTGAGTTATTATTTCCACTATTGTTATTGTCATTTGAATTAGTTTGATTTCCTGTATTCAACTTAATATTTGAGTAACCATCTTGAATTTTAGTTCTTTGCGCAGTTTCATATTTCTCATAAGCATAAGCTCCAACTCCGCTCGTTACTACTACAGCTAACGCTCCAATAATTAATGGTTTTAGAAAATTTCTCTTAGTTTTTTTAGGTTGTTCGTTATATTGGTTATCATTTTCGATAGTTTCAACATACGTTCCTTCAATTGTTTCGATTTCGTTGTTATTAATATTTTTTGTCATTTTTAATTTACCTCTTTTTCTTTATATTCTCATTTTATATTTCTTTTATGAACGCTAAATGAAGATCTCATTTTTGTTCTTCTCTTTTGATATTTTTATTATATCTTCGTTTTATGAACACTAAATGAAGATTTCATTTTTGTTCATTTCTTTTGATATTTTTATTATATCTTTGTTTTATGAATGCTACATGAAGATTTTCATTATTTTAAAATTTTCTACAATACAAAAAGCACACCTTCCTATTTTAAAGGTGTGCTTCATTATTCTTATAGATTCACTACGAATCTTGTTCCTTTTGGTTTGTTATCTAAGACTGCTATTTTACCATCATGTAATTCTACTATTTTTTTTGTAATAGACAGTCCTAATCCTGAAGAATTATCTTCAGTCGTTGTTCTTGATTTATCTACTTTATAAAATCTATCCCAAATATGTTTTTTCTCATTATCACTTATTCCAATACCATCATCAGCAACTTCAAAAATTATTCTATTTCTTCTAGCTAAACAAACTGTTACTTCTGTTTCTGCGTATTTCAAAGCATTTGATAATAAATTATCTATCATACGCATAATTAGAGCTTCATTTGCATGAACTATGATATTCTCTTCTATATTTATGAATAACTTTATATTCTTATTATCAAATAATATTTTATAATCCTCTAGTGTAGATTTAATTTTATCAGATAATAAAAGTTCTTCTTTTGGAATCTCTAAACGACTATCTAGTCTAGATAATTCTAAAATTTGATTAATCATAGAAGTCATTCTTTTACTCTGCCTTTCAATTACATCAAACGATTCTTTAGCATCTTCTACAGAATCTGTATATTTCGCTCCATATTCACTTTCTGCCCTTATTACAGAAATTGGTGTACGGAGTTCATGCGATACATCCGAACTAAATTGGCGTTCTCTTTTCGATGAATTTTCTAGAGTTTCTAACATTTCATTAAATACTTTCCCTAATTTATGTACCTCATCCGCACCATCTTCTATATGGATTCGTTTAGTAAGGTCGTTACTTTTGGCAATCACCTCAGCAGTTTCGGTCATATCTCTTACAGGTTTCAATGAACTCCTTATTATTAAGTATCCACCATACATTATTACCAAAATAACGAATGGACTACCCACACCAATAATTAAAGGCAATATCCAACCGTTTATATTATTGGTAATTTGTACTATACCTCTCACATATTTTCCATTCCCTAATCTAGCAGAACTAGTTTCTGAATCATAATATAAATACTTATTATTATTTACATCTTTATATTCAGAAATAACTCCTAAACTAAAATCATTAACTTTAAAATTTCTAGGTACAGAACCTGCAACAAGATTCCCATCTTTATCATAAACAGATAAGGTCACTCCATCTTCATACGGGGTAAACTTATCAGATCCACTTGAGATTTCAGCCACCTCTTCTATCAATTTCTTTTCACTACTCTTTTCAACAACACTATCACTAACTAAAAATGTCCCGACTATCAGTGATCCTATTAATAAAACTATAAATGTTGTATACCATAAAGTGATTTTGAAAGTTAATGATACTTTTCTAAATGGAAATATCGATAATTTCTTATTTTTATTTAACAAAGTATCCTAGCCCCCTTTTAGTGTAAATAATAGTCTTATCTGTACCGTTATCTAATTTTTTTCTAATATTTTTTATAATAACATCTACTATATTAGAAGCACCATCATAATCATAATCCCAAACATGATTAAGAATCTGATCACGACTCAATATACTTTCTTTATTCTTCATAAGATACTCTAATACCTCATATTCTTTACCAGTCAATCCAATGTTCTCACCATTTCTAGTAACTTGTTTTTTAGAAATATCAAGTACAATATCATCGACTTGAATAACATTAGTTGCTAAACCATAGTTACGTCTCATTAAAACTCTTATTCTAGCAAGTAATTCATCAAATTCAAACGGCTTAACTATATAATCATCAGCTCCACTATCTAAACCGACAATTTTATCCTCTAAAGTATCTTTAGCAGTTAACATAATAACAGGTGTATTATTTTTACTCTCACGAAGCCTTTTGATAAACTCATAGCCATCAACATTTGGCATCATAATATCAGTAATAATCAAATCATAATCACTATAACTAACAAAATCCAATGCTTCCCCGCCATCGAAACAGCTATCTACACTATAATTATTTCTTTTTAAGTGTTTAGTAATTATTCTATTCAAATCGCGTTCATCTTCTACAACAAGAATCTTCATAACAATCTCCTCATACTAAATTTCTACTATATTTTACTTAATTCACTTATAAATGTAAAACAATTGTTCTTATATATTATAACTTCACTATTTAGAAATATTCTAAAACAAAAAAATGAATCTAAAATGAAAAAAGACACCTATTTAAAAATAGATGTCTTAGACGTAATAGCCCGGATTCGAACCGGAATCTCCTCCATCAAGGCACAATCCCTATATACTACTCCTTACGTTTATCCTTATTATATCATATTATCATGTGAAAAATAAATAGGAGTGACTTAAACTAGATTTTATCAAGTCACCCCATGTAGTTCTACTCACTTTCTTCTAAATTATAAAGTAATTCATATAATGCTTTTGCATCTAGTTTTTCTTTTTCTTCTTTACTGATATCACGAACTAATTCACCACGGTGCAACACTATTATTCTATTACCGTATTTCACCGCATCTTGAATATTGTGAGTTATCATTAAAGCTGTTAATTTTTTCTCTTCAATCTTTTGTCGAGTAAGTTCCATTATCTTCTTCTGTGTTTTAGGATCTAATGCTGCCGTATGTTCATCAAGAAGCAAAAGTTTAGGTGTTGTCATAGTCGCCATTAAAAGTGCAATAGCTTGACGTTGTCCACCAGATAAAAGACCCATTTCACTATCTAATCTATCTTCTAGCCCTAAGTCTAAAGTCACTAGCAATTCTTTAAAAAGTTTTCTATCTTCTTTAGTAGTTCCTGGTTTAAAACCTCTAACTTTACCACGTCGTAGTGCTAAAGACATATTCTGTGCTACAGTCATACGAGGAGCTGTTCCATCAAGTGGATTTTGGAAAACTCTACTAATAAATCCTGCTCTCTTGTGTTCTACTATATTACTTACATCTTTTCCTTCGATTAAAATTTCTCCACCATCTAGTGAGAATGAACCCGCTAAGGCATTAAGAAAAGTTGACTTCCCTGCTCCATTTCCACCAAGAATAGTAATAAAATCACCATCTTTTATTTCAAGACTAACATTTTTTAAAGCATGTTGCTCTCTAATAGTTCCAGGAAAGAATGTTTTATCTATTTTATTAATTTTTATAAACGACATTTTCTACGCATCCTTTCTCTTAGCTTTTAATTTTAGTTGAGGTAGAGTTAAGAAAATTGCAATTACTAAAGCTGAAACTAATTTAAAGTCGTTAGCTCCAATAATATTTAATTTTAACACTCCAACTAGCAGTAATCTATAAATTATCGCACCACAAATTACACAAATTAATCTTGTTGTGAAAGATACATCTTTGAAGATTACCTCTCCTATAATGATTGCTGCTAAAGCTACTACTATAACTCCAATACCACTATTTACATCTGAATAACCATTGTTTTGTGCTAAAATCGCACCAGCTAAAGAAATAATTCCATTAGCAAGCATTAATCCTAAAATCGTCATTGTTTTTGTAGAAATACCTAATGCTGTCGCCATTTTCTCATTATCTCCTGTTGCAATTAAACTCTGACCTAATTCCGTTGAAAAGAATAAAGACATAGCGATAATAATTAATCCAGAAAGAATAATTCCAACAAATACAGTATCATAATGAGTCGGTAAGTCTAATCCTTTAATTTTGCTAAAAATCGTATCTTTATTGATTAAACTTAAATTTGGTCTTCCCATTATTCTAAGATTCACCGATAATAATGCAGTCATTGTTAAAATTCCTGCAAGTAAACTTGGAATTTTACAAACGGTAATTAAGAATCCCGTAACAAGACCTGCTAACATACCTGCCACTATCGAAATCAATGTAGCTATAATAGGGTTGATCCCATTATGTGTACAAATAACACAGACAGCTGCTCCTAAAGGATACGCTCCTTCAGTTGTCATATCCGCAATATTTAAAACTCTAAAACTTATAAACAATCCAAGCGATAATATACCCCACAGCATTCCCTGTGAAATCGCTGAAATAAATAGATCCATCCTGCACCTCTTTTATTTAATATTCCTTCTAATTTGATTTTATATAATTTAGAGCGACTCATAAACAATAATTTTTTCTATTGATTTGATGAGTCGCTCCTTTTAATTATTTATAATTCAAATAGCTTCTTAATAATATAATATCAATAATATTATTTTTTATCTACTACTTTTGCTTTATCTTTAATTTCTTTTGGAATTTCGATTCCTAATTGTTTTACTTTCGCTTCATTTAGATAAATTACACCTTCATTAGCAAGAACGATTGGCATATCTTTAGTGTCAGCACCTTTTAATACTTTAGCAACAACTTTTGCAGTCTCAACACCGATTTGATATTGGTCAACACCTAGTCCTAAAAGTCCTCCATCAGCTACCATTGTGTCTGCAGATGGGAATACTGGAATTTTCTTAGCGTCTGTTACTTTTACCACTGTTGCCATTGCACTGGCGATTGTGTTATCGATTGGAACAAAAATTGCATCAGTTTGTGAAGCAAGACTTTCTGTTACTTGTTGAATATCATTTGTGTTTGCTACTGTTGATACCTTAACCTCTAATCCTAATTCTTTAGCTAATTTTTCAGCTTCTTGAGCTTGTTTCACAGCGTTATCTTCACTTGCTGTGTAAAGAATCCCAACTTTCTTCATGTTAGGTAATACTTTTTTCATGATTTCAAGTTGTTGTTTAATTGGAGTCCTATCACTAACACCAGTAATGTTGTTTCCTGGTTTATCTTCAGCTTTAATTAATCCTGCTTCAACTGGATAAGTAATACCACCCATGATGATTGGTTTATCTTTAGTTGCATTTGATAGTGATAAAGTAGCTGGTGTTGTAATACCTACTAAAATATCGTTGTTATCTGTAACTAATTTTTGACCCATACTTGCTAAGTTACTTTGATCACCTTGAGCATTTTGAAGATCAATTTTTAAGTTCTTACCAACTTCATATCCTTCTTTTTTAAGTCCGTCTTCTAAACCTTTATAAATTTGGTCAAGAGCTGGGTGACTAAGTAATTGAAGTACCCCTACTTTTACTTCTTTATTATCAACCTTTTTAGTTTCTTCTCCTTTTTTACTAGAGAAGAACCCATAACCTAATACACAAACTAATAATACCGCGAATGCTACAAAAATTTTATTTACTTTCATTTTAATAATCTCCTTTTACTTTTATCTTTAATAATATTTTTTATAATCAAATTTTAGAAGCGTATCCATAATAAAAAGACCACTAGCGTATATCTAGTGGTCCTTACGTATAATTTTTAATAATAAATATAAAAAACCACCTAGATATTTCTATGTGGCCTCGATTTTTCCATCACAAATAATCCACATAGATACTTACTTCTCACCTGAGAGCCGTATCTATGTCAAAAAGAAACAAGATCGACTCAGTATCTAGTGGCTTTGCCAACGAATATTTAATTGTAGCGTGTCAACTTGATACAGTTTCATAAATCTTTTTTCTCCTTTACGTTTAATTCTTGTTTACATTATAGCAACACTTTTTTTTATTGTCAATATGTTTTTTCAAAAAAAATATAAAAATTCTGATAATTCAAAAAACACTATATTTCATTATGTAAAACTATACTACTTAATCCCCTCATGATAAACTATTTTCAAGAAATATTATAAATATATTAACCCAACTTTATTTTATATTTCTGTACTGCTTATATCTATTCACATTCAAACTTATTTTTGAAAACTATGAAAATAAGTCGTTTTCATAATTATAAAATTAGTATTTTAAAATCAATATATCTTCTAAACCACTGATAATACTGTTACATATAGAGAATATATTACTTCTCATTGATTATATTTTTCATGAAAATAAAATTGAAAATATATCAATTTTATGAAAATTTACACTTGAAAATATATTTTCATAGGAGTATTATTAATATATATTATTAAAAAATAAGTTAGGAGAATTTTTATGGATAGCCATTCAGCTATAGAAAGAGAAAAATTATTTAATAAAGGATTTATTACAATAACTACAATTAACTTTATCGTATTTTTAATTTATTATTGTTTTGTAGTTATTACAGCAAAATATGCAACTGCTGAATTAGGTGCTACTGCAGCACAAGCAGGTTTTGCCGCAGGTATCTATATTATTGGAACACTTGTCGCTCGTCTTTATATCGGTAAAAAATTAGAAATCATCGGTCGTAAAGAGATCTTACGATTTGGTGCTTTAATTTACTTAATTACAACTGCTGCATATTTAATTTCATCAAACATTATTATTTTAGATACTGTTCGTTTCTTAAATGGATTTGCTTATGGAACTATTTCTACTGCAGCAAACGCAATCGTTACAGCATATATTCCAAAAACACGTAATGGTGAAGGTATTAACTACTATGGTTTAAGCACAAGTTTAGCCGCTGCTATCGGACCATTTATCGGTATGTTATTACTACCAATTACTGGATTCAACGCAGTTATCATCTTGGCAATTGTATTATCAGTTGCGGTTACTATAGCTTGCTTCTTATTCCCAGTGAAAAATATTCAGTTAGATGAAAAACAAAAAAAATTACTAAACAGTTGGTCATTAAATACATTTATTGAATACAGAGTATTATTTATCTCTACTGTAGCCTTCTTAATAGGTTTAGCATATTCAAGTGTACTAGGATTCTTATCAATTTATGCTGATAGCTTAAACTTATCTACTGCAGGTGCTTTCTTCTTTGTAGTATATGCATTAATTATTACAGCCACACGTCCATTTGCAGGTCGTATCTTTGATGCACGTGGTGAAAATGCAGTTATGTACCCAAGTTTCGTATTCTTAACTTTAGGTTTATTAATGTTAAGTTTCACAAATGGTAGCTTCATGTTACTATTCTCTGGTGCATTAATCGGTTTAGGTTATGGAACATTCATGTCAAATGGACAAGCAGTTTGTTTAAAACTTGTTGATTCTACTAAAGTAGGTATTGCTCTTTCTACTTACTTCATCGGATTAGACCTTGGTCTTGGATTTGGACCTTACGCACTAGGTACTGTTCACGGAATTCTTTCATATAGAGGAATCTACATCCTTTGTGCAGTAATCACTATTGGAGTTACAGTTCTTTACGCAATGTTCTACAAAGGTAAAGAAGTACGTGTCTTAAAAACTAAAACTAGTCGATAGTAATATTAAAATCATTAAAAAGTAGTCCTAATGAAGGGCTACTTTTTTTATATAGATTAATTTTCATATTGCATAAAAGAGGTCTGAGCACCACTCACACCTCTTTCTCTTTATTTTTCTGGATATCGTCTTGCGACATCTACTAATTTTTCTTTTATTATCTTCTTAGGATCCTCATTTAGATGATAACACATTGCAAGAGCGTAAATTAGTACATCTGCAAGTTCATCTTTTATCTCTTGAATATTATCCCCATCTTCATTCCATTGAAAATGTTCTAATAATTCTGCCGCTTCTATTGAAATACTTTTAGAAAATCTTTCTAAAGTATCATACTTTTCCCATCCTCTTTTTTCTCTAAATTCCGTTATTATAGTTTTTAGTTCTTCCATATTTTATTCCTTAGATTAAACTATTATTTGTTAAATTATTATATAGGTTATAAAATTCTGCTAAACTTAGAGTTTCACTCCTTCTACCCGGCTCAATATCACTGTCCACACAAGCATTTTGTAAGTCTTGTTTTTTGTCCTTACCATAACTTGAAATTAAATTATTTAATAAAGTCTTTCTGCGTTGTACAAAACATGAGCGTACGAATTTAAAGAACTTAGCATCTGTTTCAAATTCTCTAGTTTCTTTTGTCATGATTTTTACAACTGCACTCTCAACATTCGGTGCAGGTACAAATACTTTTTTCGGTACAGTAAATAGATACTCAACATCAGTGTAGTAATTTAATAAAATCGTTAATGAGTTGTAATCTTTTGTTCCTACTTTCGCATTTAATCTATTAGCAACTTCTTTCTGCATCATAACTACATAACCATCGATTTTCTCAGTATTCTCGATTAAATGAGTTAAAATTGGAGTTGTGATATAGTATGGTAAGTTTGCTACTACCATAATTTTTTCACAATCTGACATCTTCTCAGCGATTATTTTATCAACATCAACTTTTAAGATGTCATTATTAATAATCTCAACATTAGGATAATCAGCAAGTGTCTCAGATAAAATCGGTAAAAGTCTACCATCAATTTCAAATGATATTACTTTCTTAGCTTTTTTAGCTAAAGCTTCTGTAAGAGAACCAATCCCTGGTCCAATCTCTATTACTCCTACATTCCCATTTACTCCAGCTCCGTCTACAATTCTATTTAAGATATTCGCATCTATTAAAAAGTTTTGTCCTAAACTCTTCTTAAACGTGAATCCGTGTTTTTTTAGTATCTCAAAAGTTTTCTTAGGTGTTCCTATCATTATTTTAATCCTTTACTAATTTTTGTCATTTCGTCTAATAAACGTTCTTTAGAAATATTATACATGTTTAATTTATTCAATAGTTGTTTAGCATTGGTATATCCTATATTTAATCTTTCACAAAGTTCTTCTCTTAGAACTTTTGAAGTAGACCCTCCTACTAAACCTAACTCTATCAATATTTCATTACTTATATCATTTTTCACTTCATCCATCGGTGTATAATGATTTTTTATAGCCGCAATAATATCTTCTTTACTCGCAGCTTCTATTCCTATTTTCCCTTTACTATCTACGGCTTTTTTATTTGAAATATACGCATGTTTTGCTGTCGGTATATTTTTTTCTATTATACTTCTAATTCTTTTTCCCGCATAATCAGGGTCAGTTAAAACTATTAATCCTCTTGTTTTTTCCAGAAAGATTAGGCGTTCTATTTTTTTCTTAGTTAGGGCAGATCCATTAGTTTCAAATGTATCACAATCAATTGCTTCTTTAACCCTATTGGTATCATCTCTTCCCTCTACTACTATTATTTCTTTGATTTTCATTTTATTTTCCTTTAATAAATTCATCAGTTTATTATAACATATTTAGACAAATTTTGCTCATGCTAGCATGAATATTTCAAATAGTTGTATATTTCATGCGTAATTTCATTGTGAACTTTATACTTATAACCATCACAAAGAAAATTCTTTTTTAATTCAAATTTATCTTTAAGCTTAATTTTTTCTTGTGCTTTACCCTTCTTACATACTAGTATTTCCCAATGTTTATCAAACTTAACTAAGTAACAATCATAGGTTGTATCTTCCCCATATGCTCCAGCCAAATATAAAAGGCCCACAAGGTCTAATAGTATATGCCAAAATTTTACCGTTTTTCTTCTTTCTAATAAATATACCTTCTCACTTTTAGTAAGATAATTATATAATTCTTCCATAATACCCACCTCTTTATAGTCATTATAACACAAAAAATCCTCTGCAGAAAAACCTGCAAAGGAAATTTTATTAATGTATATCTTTTTTCTTAAAGTTAGCTCCACTTACCTCACTAACTGTTCCAATCGATAGAAAGGCATTCTTATCATTTCTAAAGACTATTTTTTTAAGTTTTGATTCTTCAATACGAGTGATTACACAAAAGATGATTTTTGTTTCATGCCCTGAATAACCACCTTCCCCATGTAATAGAGTCACACCACGACCTAAACGATCTTGAATTTCTTGACTTATTACTTGATAGTTGCTCGTAATAACCATAACCGATTTCGAGTCATTAAGTCCCTCAATAACGATATCCATTACTTTAGACGCAACAAAATAACTTATCATCGAATAAAGTGCCGCTTCCCATGTAAATACAAATCCAGAAGCAATAAATATAATAACATTTATCCCAAGGACCATTTCACCTACAGAAATCGGTAATTTTTTAGTAGCATAGATAGAAAACATCTCACTCCCATCTAGCGTACCGCCATTTCTAATTACTAACCCTACTCCTATTCCAAGGATTATCCCACCGAAAATACACGCTAAGAACGGATCTGTAACAAGTGGTGGAAAATTATGAAAATATGAGGTTGCAAAAGATAAAACCACGATACCAAAAATAGAAGCAATCGCGAATCCTTTACCTATCTGCTTATATCCCAAATATAAAAATGGAATGTTAAATATTAGTATGAAAATCCCAAGTGGTAATCCCAAATAGTGACGTGCAATAATAGATACACCAATCACCCCACCATCTAGAATATTATTTGGAATTAAGAAAAATTCTAATCCCGCCGCAAAAACTAATGATCCAATAATTATACTTATATATTTCTTTAAAAATTCTATTCTGCTTTCCATTGATTCTCCTTTTTATTTCATTTTTTGACAAATAGGACAAAAGTGACTTGAACGCCCTTTTATTGTAACATTTTCTACATCATGACCTAGAGGACAAACTTTTTTCCCATATATTTGATGGAAATTTTGCATATTTCCTTCTCCGCCATCAGCGTGAACATAATCTGAAATAGTAGAACCACCTTCTTTTATTGCAAGCTCCAAAATATCAACCAACTCTTTAAATAAACTCTCCTTCTTCTTTTTAGAGAGTTCACTTGCTTTAGTTAGAGGGTGAATTTTTTGGCGATATAATACCTCACAATCATAAATATTCCCGCAACCACAAAAGACATTTCCCTCAAGAAGCAATGCTTTTATAGAGTGATCTTTATATTTTTTTTCATCCAGTTTATTTAAAAAATATTTTTTTGCAGACTTATCAAATGGTTCTGGCGCAAGATTTACAAAAGGTTTGAATTTAGTTACATCATCAATATATCTTAGTTCTCCAAATCTTCTAATATCACTATAAACTAGCTTTTCTCCCGTTGATAATTCAAAAATTACGTGCTGATGATTATAATAATTTTTATTTGTAATCTCAGCTATATCCTTAACTAAAAAGAATGCTCCTGTCATTCCAAAATGTGTAATTATATATCCCTCATTTAATATGAAATATAAATACTTACCTCGACGCGATAATTTTTCTATTTTTTTACCTTTCACATTTTCTGAAAAAAAGCTAAGTTCTTGCTTCACTATAGCCATTTTATTTTCTTTATGGCTATTTTTTACAATATTAGAGTAAGTTATATCAACAATTTCTTTATCTATAACTCTATTTTCTAGACCAAATTTTATATTTTCAACCTCTGGTAATTCTGGCATAATGTACTCCTATTTTATATACTTACTATTTTATTTTAATACAAATATTTGAAAATTACAAAGATTTCCATTTATTTATATAATTTATAATAATCAAGAATTACAAGTTTTTACCTCATTATTCTAGCATCAAAGAAAAATATGTAGTATAATAATAAAGTTAAATGTAAATTAAAAGGGGTCTTTTATAGTATGGAAGAAAAAATGTCTAGACGAAAAAGAATTAGTTCACCCTCTTTTATAAATGGAGAAAAACCTCCTAAAAAAAGAGGATTTAAAAAAATATTAATGGCAATTTTAGCGCTAGTTATAGTTGGTATAGGTGGATTTTCCGCTTATACATTCTTCAACTTTTCTAGTTCCGCTCAAAAAGGATATAAGAATGTAGATTATTTGAAAGAAGTTGATCCTAACTTCAAAAAATTCTCAGTATTAATCCTAGGTATCGATATGAATGATGATCGTAAAGCTCAAGGACAAACTCGTGAGGACAGCAGAACAGATTCAATGATACTGGCTACTGTTAATAAAGATAAAAAACGTATGGATATGGTTAGTATCCCACGTGACTCTCTAAGTCTTATGAGAGAAAAAGATGATGAAAATAACAATAGTGCTTATTTCTATGATAAAATCACTCACGCACATGCTTATAACGATGTTAAAGGAACTACTAATGCAGTAGAAAACTTATTGCATACTCCTATAAACTTTTATGTACTAATCAACTTTAAAGCCTTTGAACAAACAGTAGATACTTTCGGTGGAATAGATTTATACGTTCCTTTCGATATGGATGAACAAAATGCTAACGGTGAAGAAAATACTGTTAAATTAAAAAAAGGATGGCATACTCTAAACGGTGAACAAGCACTTGCTTTTGCTCGTAGTAGATATTACGATAGTGATATCGAACGTGGTCAGCGTCAACTTCAAGCTATCCATGCTTTAATCGATAAAGCTAAAAGTCTAAACGCCTTAACTAAAATAAATGAGGTCATCAATATTGCTGGAGATAATGTTGAACATAACCTGTCTACAACTCAAATTTCTTCGGCTATCAAGATGTTTATTAACGAGGATATGGAAATAGTATCACACAGAATAGATGGTTATGACGTTTATTATGGTGGTGTGTATTATTACTATCCAAAACCACTATCACTACTTTATGCATCTTCAGCTTTACGAAACAACCTTGATTTACCATTGCCAAAAGCTACGGATCTACTAAATATTTACTATCAAGGTCATATATCTATCGGACTTAAACAATATAAAATCGATAATTTACGTCTAGCACAAAATTATCCAGTATCAAACCTTACGGTTATGTCTCCTGAAGATTTATTAGCTAATCTTCCTGAAAGACTTACAACAGATGATTTAAAAAATGATATTACGGTAAGTAATGAAAATAGACCTGATGAAAATAGTAATACTAAAAACAATGATAACAATAGCAATGAACAGTAAAATATAACAACTGTTGTAGGTACAACAAATACTCATCAAAATATCGGCGTAAATAATAACCAAGAATAATTAATATCCCATCAAAAACTATTTTTGATGGGATATTAATTATTTATTTGAAAATTTTACATTTACAGTTCCAGTTTCCGAAGAAGTGAATAACTGTTTCTTTTTATTTGAACTATTTGTGAAATTTGACTCATCGTCATTTATTTCAGCTATGATGTCACCTGTAGTAGACTTAAGAGTAATAGAATTATTTGCAGTAAGATTACTTAAAGTAATATTACCAGTAGTTGTTTTTAAGTTAATATTGTCTGAACTTTCACTAAGAAGATTACTTACCTTAATATTTCCTAGTTTATTTGTTATATTAATATTTTTTATTATTGATGATGACAGATCTGTATCTCCTGTTTTATTATCAACACTAATATCTTTTAAATCATTAATATTATTTAATTTAACATTTCCTGTAGCAACATTAATTTTTAGAGAATTATTTTTACTATTTAAGTTATCTATATTTAAATTTCCAGTTGCTAATTTAATATCAGCATCTGAAACTGAAATATTAGTTATATATACATCACCTAGTTTACTATTAATTATAAGAGATTTAACATCTAGATTCTTGATAAAATAATCTCCCATTTTATTAACTGAATTGATATCGATATTAGAAGATTTAGGTATTTTTATAATAAGTTTTCTTTTTTCAGTAAAGAAATTAAAATTAATACCCACAATATTTTTATTTTCTTTTATAGATAACTTATTTCCTGTGTGCTCTATATTAACTTTACGTTCTAGAGCAGTATAGTATTCTATTTCCATATTTTTAGAAGCAGTATTCTCTTCTATGGTTACATCAGAATCAATAATATCTAAATCTAAATTTTTAACATCATTAATTGAGACAGTATAATTCTTTTTCTCTAAATTAGAAGAAAATCTAGGTATATGACCATTATTTAAGTAAGTTGCTAATCCTATCAATACTAATCCAAAAATTATAAAACTAATAGAAATTTTTATAAATTTATTCATTTATATACACCTCTTTTTTGAAAATCTTCACAAAAATTGTTCTGATGTTTATACCATTTTGACGTGATTTTTTATATATTTTTATCAACCAGTAAATACCAATTAAACCAGCCCCTGAAATAACAAATCCAAATCCTAAAGTATCTAAGAAATACGAAATATTTCTTTCGTAAATAAGATAAAATGGGGATTTTAATATTAATAAGATTCCACCAATGAAAATAGCTATAATAGAAAGTACAATACTAAATATTATAGACAGAATAACTATAAAAAGACTAGCGACTAGAGAAAATATAGTTATCCAAGCAGGAAATAATAATACGGTAATAATAAAGCCGAGCTCTGTAGGGATTTTTCGAGGTATAAACCTCCATACTAGTTTTGTTTGTTTTTTCCCAATATTATGTTCATCTAAAATCTGACCAACGATGATATTAATATCCCCTAATTGCGATACAGCTTCTTCTTCACTTAAGCCCTCATCAATACGATCATCAATCATTTCTTCGAAAAAATTGAGTGTTTTATATATCTCTTTTGGCGATAAATATGGTTTTAATTTATTTCCCAAAAGAGCGCAAAACTGTGTCTTATTCATATTTTTCATCTCCTAATATATATTTATGTGCATTACTTATTACTTTCCAGTCGATAAGAAATTCCTGAATTTTATTGAGACCAACATCTGTAATTTTATAATACTTTCTTAGTCTACTATTATGTTCTACCGAATATGAGGTAACACAATCGTTTGCTTCCAAGCGTTTTAAGATTGGATATAACGTTGATTCCGATATAGGAATTACATTTGAAACATCTTTTATAATTTTATACCCATATGATTCAGAATTACGTAAAGTAGCCAGAACACATATTTCCAATAAACCTCTTTTTAATTGAGCTTCCATACTAATATCTCCTTTCACATAATACTATATATTACATAGTATAATTTGTCAAGTAGTATAGTGAGAAATATATTCTAATTATTGACATTTTATTTATAATACATCATAATTAATATAGTAAATTTAACAAATTATAAATCACAAAGGATGTACTATGACGAAGAAATTTATTACAATTAAAGAAGATTCATACGATGAATTTGTTGAAAAAAAATCTACATTTATTACTCATCTAATTAGAATCAATAGCGAAGAAGAAGCTAGAGATTTTATTCAAAAAATGAAAAAGAAACATTACGATGCTACTCATGTCTGTTCTTGTTATGTATTTGGTGACAATAACGAAATTACTCGTGCTAACGATGATGGTGAACCTAGTGGAACTGCTGGAGCTCCGATGTTAGACGTACTAGTAAAAAATGAAATAAAAAATGTTTGTGCCACAGTTATCAGATACTATGGAGGAACTAAGCTAGGAACTGGTGGTTTAGTTAGAGCCTACGGTGGTGGTGTAATCAATGCGCTAAAAAATGCAACGTTAGTAGAACGAAAAGATGCATTTGAAGTTAGACTAGAGTTAGACTATAGCCTTAACGGAAAAATAGAATATGAAATTGGAAAAACTAATTTCATCGTGAATAATTTAGAGTATACCGACAAAATCGTTTATACAATCTATGTAATACAGGAAGATTATGATAACTTTGAAAATTGGATTGCTAACCTAACAAATGGTCAATTCAAAATTCTATCATCTAAAGAAAAACAACTTGAATTCGATATTAAATAAAAACAAGAAGGTACAAGAAACCATATTTCACGGTCTCTTATACCTTCATTATTTATTCCTACTAGAAAATTCATCTATCCACTCTTTTAAAACAGAGATACCCTTCTCTACTATTTTTTCTTTATTATTAAATGCTAAATCCAAGCCCTCTACTCTTATAACTTTAACTTTGTCTATTCCTAGGACGCTAAAAATTCCTCTCACATATTGAACTGCAAAATCCAAATTAGTATATTGAATATGCTTGTCAAATTCTCCCCCACTTGTTATGACAAAGGTTATTTGTTTATTAGAATTATCTAAACCTATTAGAGATTCTTCCTCACATTTAAATGTCTCATTTACTATTACGATATTATCTACATAGTCTTTAAATTTTGATACTACGTTAAAATTATGAAGTGGCATATAAATAAACACTGCATCAGCACTTTTCCATTGATTCAGAATCTCTTTTTGCCTAATTTTATCATGTTGTTCTTTTTCTGTTAATTTTTCTTCTTCATAATTAAACATAAACTTATCCATGACTGGAATATTCACACTCGGATCATATAAATTAATCTTTTCTATACTACTGAAGCCTTTTTCAATTAATTTATCTTCACCAATTTTCGCCAAAATATTAGATACTCTATGCTCTCCGTTATAATCTGGATGACACATAATCTGTAAAATTCTCATAAAATCACCTCAAATAATATAATAATAAATAGCTTCTTGACTAAAACTAGACAAGAAGCTATATTCTTACTTAAATTCTGAGTAAATAGTATTTATAGTTTTTTCGTAATCATCGTTATGAACACCTACGATAATATTAATTTCATCATTAGTTTGTGAAATCAATGCAATATTTACCCCAGCTTCTCCTAAAGCTTTGAATAATCTGCCAGATAATCCTTTTGTATTTTTCATTTTTTCTCCAACAGTAGCAATAAGCGAAATTTCGTGAGTTACATTTATCTCGTCCGCTTCTAAAACAGATTTAATTTTAGCTACTAACTCATGAATAAATGGTCTCACATTACCAGTTTCAACAACTACTGAGAATGAGTCAATTCCACTAGGAATATGCTCAATACTAACATTAAAGTCTTCAAAAATCTTAAGTGCTTTCCCAATTAAACCAACTTCATTTGCCATGTGGCGTTTTTTAATCGTAATAATTGAGAAATCTTTTTTCCCTGCAATCCCTGTAACAATTTGTTTTTCGTCAAGGTGTTTATTATCTGAGATAATAGTTCCTTCAGCAGTAGGATCATTTGTGTTACGAATTTGGATTGGAATATCTTTATCACGTACTGGGAAGATAGCTTCTTCATGAAGTACACTTGCTCCCATATATGAAAGTTCACGAAGTTCTGTATAACTAATAACTTTAATCTCGTGTGGATTTTCTATAATACGAGGATCTGCCATTAAAATTCCAGATACATCAGTCCAGTTCTCATAAACACTGGCATTCGCAATATTAGCGACAATCGCTCCACTAACATCTCCTCCTCCACGAGTCATAATCTTAATTTCTCCATTCGGTCTACTTCCATAAAATCCTGGAATAAGCAGGCGATCATATTCTTTTACAACAGCATCAAAAGCTTCTTGAGTTTTCTCAAAATCAATCTCACCTTGATAATTGTAAAAAATTAAGTCTTTAGCATCAACAAAATGGTATCCTAAATATTCAGCCATTAATAAAGCTGTTAAATACTCACCACGACTTACTAGGTACTCTTCATCGATTCCTTTACTAATTTCCGCTTTTAACTTAGCCAGTTCTCCTTCAATATCGAATTTTAAGTTTAATTCGTTTTTGATTGCTACGAATTTATCTTCAATCATTTTAAAGATATTATCGAAATTTATATTATATTTAGTATGAGCATAACATAAATATAATAAATCTGTTACCTTATTATCTTCTTTATTTGCTTTCCCAACAGCACTTACTACAACAAAACGACGTGCATCATCAAGTTCCACAATATTTTTTACTTTTTTAAATTGCTCAGCACTCGCTACCGAACTCCCACCAAATTTTGATACTCTAACCATTTTATCTCCTTTTTCTATTTGTGTTATTTGTATTTTCTATTTCTAATATATATTATATAACTATTTACAAAAAAATCAATGAATTTTCTGAAAAATCCAAATTTTATTTACAATAATCATTTTATTATTTATGGAATTTAGCGACAACAAAACTACTATCTTTTTCTTTCACTTCATCAACTAAATTAGTAAGTTGTTTTAATGAAATCTCTTTTGTTTTCACATAGAAATTCCCTTTATACTGCTCAACACTCTCTACCAGTTCCCCTGATAATTCTACAGACGTACGAACTAAATAATTTCTTCTAGTCAGTTCTTCTGAATAAGATAAGTCGTTCTTAATTACAACATCAACTCTTGTTGAACCTTCATTAATGTCTACTATATCTTGAACAATCGCATTTCCTGTTGGGAATTTCCCTGCACCTTGTCCATAGAACTTAAGTTCTCCGATAAATGATCCATCTAAAGAAATAATATTGTTATTTAGAGGAACAGCAGCTTCTTGAGATTCTTTCCCAAAAATAGAAAGCATTACAGAAGTTTCATACTTACCACCTTCTACATTTGTTTCTCCAATATATTTAACAGCTAAATCATATTGCTTTAAGTAGTCAATATCATTTTTTGTAATATTTCTCATAGAATATGTAGGGAAATCAGGTTGAACATGAATATCAAAAGCAAGTGCGTTACTTAAGATAATCTTATTCACAACATCTCCACCATCTACATCAGCACTTGGGTCAGCTTCTGCATAGCCTAAATCTTGTGCTGTTTTTAATGTAGAATCAAATTCTTGATCATTTCTATACATATTATCAAGAATAAAATTACTTGTTCCATTAAAGATACCATATACACGTTTTACATCATCAACACGTCTAGTTCTTTCTAAGTTTACAAGCCAAGGAATCCCTCCACCTACACTAGCTTCAAAAATAAACTTCACATTATTTTTCTCAGCTAATTCAACAAATTCGTCTAAATATTTTGCAGCAACAGCTTTATTTGCTGTAACTACATGTTTCCCATTCTCTAATGATCTTTTAATGAAGTCATACGCAGGGTTAAGTCCTCCAAGACACTCAACAACTACTGAAATTTCTTCATCATTAATAATTTCATTAATATCATCAGTAGCTAGATGCATCTTATCACGGCTTCTTGCAAAAACACTCTTCACTTCTAATTTCTTTAATTCCTCTGTATTTCCATTTGTTATTATCTCATAAACTCCACTACCTACAGTTCCATATCCTAAAATCGCTATTTTCATTATTATTTTCTCCTAATTTCAATACTTATTTTCAATTTTATTTAAAAGTTTAACAAGTAATTTTCTTATGTCAATTATTTAATATCAAGAATTTTCAAAAAATTTCAATTTTTTGATTATTTCGACTGTTTTTATAACCTATTTTGGTGTAAAATTATAGTTATAAAAAAAATTAAAGTTCTTTTTATAAAAAACACTTGTATTTTTACAAAGAACATTGTATCATATATACAACGATAAAGCAAGGAGATTTTAAATGATTTACGAAAGTACAAGAGATATTAATAGAAAATTAAATCCAAGTGAAGCTATTCTTCAAGGTTTAAGTGAAGAAGGTGGCCTTTTCGTTTTAAGAGATTTAGGAAAAAATAAATTAGACTTAGAAAAACTAATCGGAAAAAGTTATTACGAAGTGGCTGAAGCAGTGTTAAGACTTTTTGTAGATTTTAGCGACGAAGAAATTAAAAAATGTATTGAGGAAGCATATAGAGGTAAATTTTCTCACGAAAACATCACTCCTCTAGTAGGATTAAAAGATAGCTATGTTCTTGAATTATTCAACGGACCAACTAGTGCATTTAAAGACGTAGGTCTTTCACTTCTTCCACAACTTACAAAAACGGCACTTACAAAAGTAGAAGACAAAAATGATATTCTTATCTTAACAGCGACTAGTGGAGACACTGGTAAAGCTGCTCTAGAAGGTTTCAAGGATGTAGATAGAACAAAAATTATGGTCTTCTACCCTAACGATGGTGTAAGTACAGTACAAAAAACACAAATGCAAACTCAAGAAGGGAAAAATACGAAAGTTTGTGCAATTCACGGAAACTTTGACGATGCTCAAAGTGGAATCAAAGAACTATTTGTTGATGAAGAATTCAAAAAAGAACTACTTTCTAAAAACATTAAGTTATCAAGTGCAAACTCAATCAACATCGGACGCCTTATTCCTCAAGTAGTTTATTACGTTGTTTCATACCTAGACCTAGTAAATACAAATAAAATAAAATTAAATGATAAAGTAAACTTTGTTGTACCTACTGGTAATTTCGGTAACATTCTTGCTGGTTACTATGCTGAAGAAATCGGTTTACCTATTAACAAATTAATCTGTGCAAGCAACAACAATAATGTACTTTATGATTTCTTAACGACTGGTGTGTATGATAAGAACAGAGACTTCTTAAAAACAGTATCACCAAGTATGGATATCTTAATTTCTAGTAACTTAGAGCGTCTACTTTACTACATTAGCGGTTGTGATAATGAATATATCGCTAAGCTTATGAAAGATTTAAAAGAAACTGGGCGTTTTGAAGTTACTGGTGACGTGCTAGCTAAGATTAAAGATAAATTCCAAGCTGGATTTGCTGATGACGAACAAACTAAAGAAACTATCAAAGCTATCTATGAAAAAGATAACTACCTACTAGATACACACACTGCGGTAGCCTATAAAGTTCTTCTTGATAATTTAGATAATGAGCATGCTAGTATTGTATTATCAACAGCATCTCCATATAAATTCACAGAAAGTGTCTACTCTTCTCTATTCGAAACACAAGGTGAAGATGAGTTTACTCTTATGAACAAACTTCATGAACAAACAAAAGTTGTTATCCCTGAGAATTTAAGAGATCTTGATAAAAAAGAAATTAGACATAAAGATGTAATTAATAAAGAAGATATGAAGAAATACATCTTAGAGAAACTAGGTGATTTATAATGGTAAGTGTTCGTGTACCTGCCACTTCAGCTAATGTTGGATGTGGATTTGATAGCCTTGGTGTTGCTTTGACACTTTACACTACTTTTAAATTCGAGAAATTAGACAGCGGTCTAGAATTCGTCGGATTTGAAGAACGTTTTTCAAATAAAAATAACCTAGTTTATCAAACATTACTAACTACACTAAAAAAATTAAACAAAGAAATTTCAGGTGTTAGAATATCTATCGAAAATGATGTACCAATTAGCCGTGGTTTAGGTAGTAGCTCTACATGTGTAGTTGCTGGAATTTATGGTGCATACTTATTAACTGACACACCTATTGATAAACAAGAAATCTTTACAATAGCTAACGAAATCGAAGGACATCCTGACAATGTTTCGCCAGCTATTTTCGGAAGTTTAAGTTCATCTTGCACTACTGATAGTAAAGAAGCGGTAACTGTAAGATACGAAGTCGATGAAAGATTTAACTTCTTGGCACTAATACCAAACTTCGAAACTTCTACTGAAGAAGCTAGAAAGGTAATGCCAAAAGAAATTAAACTTCAAGATGCAATCTACTCGTTATCACGTATCGGATCGGTTATTAAGGCATTTGAAACTTATGATTTAGAACTTCTTAATAAGGTTATGGGAGATAAAATCCATGAACCTTACAGAAAAGAAATAATACATGAATATCACGAAGTTAGAGAAATTTGTGAAAAAATTGATAGTTCAGCATTTTTCATTTCTGGAAGTGGTTCTACATTAATGAATATCGTTAGCGATACTAACAATATTGAAAAAATAAAAACTGAACTTGCTAAATTAAAATACAACTGGCAAGCAATTTTATTAAAAGTTGATAAAGAAGGAACAGTAGTTCTAAATTAATACGTTAAAATTTTTGAACTTCTTCTTTCATTACAAAGAAGGAGTTCATTTTGAAATAATTTTATATAAATAAAGGAGAAATTTATTATGCAAAAATCAAGAGTAGCTGTACTTGGGGCAACAGGAATGGTAGGTCAACGCCTATTAGTATTATTAGAAAATCACCCATACTTCGATGTAGTAAAATTAGCAGCATCACCTCGTTCTGCTGGTAAAAAATATGGAGAGCTTATGGAAAGTCGTTGGAAATTAGATCACGCTGTTCCTGAATACACTAAAGAATTAGTTGTTGAAGACTTATACAAAATTGATGAAGTTTCTGAAGGAATTGATATGGTATTCTGTGCCATCAACCTTGATAAAGAAGCTTTAATCAAACTTGAAGAAGACTACGCTAAACGTGAAGTTGTTGTTGTATCTAACAACTCTGCTAACCGTAACAAAGATGATGTACCGATGATTATTCCAGAGATTAACTCAGCACACCTAGATGTTCTTCCTGCACAAAGAGAACGTCTTGGAACTAAAAAAGGATTCATCGTTACAAAACCTAACTGTTCAATTCAAAGTTATGTACCTATCTTTGAAGCAATTAAAGAGTACGGTGTTAAAGAAGCTTCTATCTGTACTTATCAAGCTATCTCTGGAAGCGGAAAAACTTTCAATGAGTGGCCTGAAATGGTAGAAAATATCATCCCTTACATCGGAGGAGAAGAAGAGAAAAGTGAAAAAGAACCACTTAAAATCTTTGGTAAAGTAGTTGATGGGAAAATCGTTCCAGATGATTCTATGAAACTTTCAGCTCAATGTATTCGTGTTCCAGTTCTTGACGGACACCTTGCTTGTGTATCATTCAATTTAGAAAATAACCCTGGACTAGAAACTTTAGTTGAAAAAATTAAAAATCATGTTCCTGAAATTGCTAAACATGAATTACCACTAGCACCAACTCCATTCATTAAATATTATGAAGAAAACGATCGTCCACAACCGGTTCTAGATCGTGATAACGAAAAAGGTATGCAAATAACTGTAGGTCGTCTTCGTGAAGATAACCTATTTGACTACAAATTCGTAGGACTTTCTCACAATACATTACGTGGAGCAGCTGGTGGAGCTGTATTAACTGCAGAATTAATTAAAAAATTAGGATACTTAGATTAATATTATAAAACAATACTCCAAGAGATTTTCTCTTGGAGTATTGTTTTTATTAGTCTCTTATTTTCTATTTCACTATTTCTCTCAACTCTACTTTTCTATTTTCTTTTAAAGACAATGTACATGCATCAGCAGTCGCAATTGACTCTAGAGCTGCGACACCATTTAATAGTTTTTCATATTCTTTTGATACTTTTTCTCCATTCAAAATATTATGCAAATACAACATTTCTTTATCTATACAGCTTTGTAACCAAAGTGGACAACGTACATTAGGATTTCCATAAGCTATTCCTCCGTCCATTCCTCTACCTGTATAAATAGCCGTTCTATCATCATCTTCTTCTTTTGATTCATGGATTAAGAAATAACTCTCTCCTTCTCCCACTACTCTTAAAGTACCTTTAGTATTATATAAATCTAATTTTATAGCTCCTTTTGTACCTTCTATAAGGACATAATGTTCACCCCATCTAAATGCATTCCCATATTCAAGTACTGCATATCGTTTATTAGAAAATTCCAGATTAACTATTAAGAAATCATCTTCATCACCAAAATTTTCACCGACATGACATACATTTCCGCCTATCATAGTTGCTTGCTCAGGTAGACCATCCATAATAAATTGAATACAATCAAGTTCATGAATGTGATGGTATAAGTGTCCTCCAGATTGTGATCGAATTTTTTTCCAAGAAACAGTTTCTTGTTTTTCTTCCCATCCTGTTCTTGCAGCATGACAAAATATTACATCCCCAATTTTCCCTTGCTTAATCAATTCTTTTGCGTGACGTACTCCATTAAAAAAATTCATAATATGACCCGCCATAAAAATCACGTTATTTTCTCTACAAGTCTCAACCATAACCTTACAATCTTCATACGATAAAGAAATTGGTTTCTCACAAAACACATGTTTTCCATTTCTAGCCGCTAACACTACAGGTTCACGGTGTAAATTACTAGGTGTTGCGACGATAACACAATCTACCTCATCTAGACCAACCAACTCTTCCAACGACAAACAATTTTTTGCATTAAGCTCCCTAGAAACTTTCTCTCCATTTTCCGGATCAAAAACTGCAGTCACCTTCGCATCTTTTATTTTCTCTAATGAACGCGCTAAGTCTGCACCAAAATAACCTGTTCCAACAATTCCATAATTTGTCATAATAAAGTCCTCTTTTCATATTCCTAAACAATTAAGAAATAATATTCTATATCCTTATATTTATTATACAACTTACTAATACAAATTTAAAGATTTATTTTCTATTCATTTTTAATATAAATTTAAATCTTTAAATGCAAATCTCATATATTTCATTTACTTAACTTAATTTTAAACATAAAAAAACCCTAAGGACACCTCCTTAGGGTTTGGTAATATTTAAATTATTTAACGTCTAGAACTTGTCTACCTTTGTACATACCAGTTTTTCTATCAACACGGTGACCCATTACGTAGTTACCAGTTGTTGCATCGATAGTAATTGATGGTGCAGATAGTTTTTTGTGAGTTCTTCTTTTTCTTTTAGCTGTTTTTGATGTTCTTCTAAAAGGAACTGCCATAGTTAATTTCCTCCAATTATTTTAAATAATTCTTATTGTTCTTTAAATAATCCATTAAGAGCCGCAAATGGTGATTCTTTCTTTTCTTTAACATCAGTTAAAGATTCTTCAGAAACCACTTCCCAGTCATTACCAGAAACCATTTCTAACTCTTCTTCATCAGAAGTAGTTATTGGAATATTTAAAATTATAAGCTCATTTACTAAAGGTGTTAAGTCAATATACATATCCATTAAATTAACGTCGAATACCTCTTCGCCTGCAAATACAGACTTATCAACGTATTCTTCTCTCTCTTCAATTTCAAATGGAACCACCACTTCTTTAAGTGTTTTTCCTGAAATCATTTCGAAGTTTCCTTTAATTAATAGATAGGCATAGATTTTATCTTGTCCACCTCGAGTTAATTTTCCACTAACAACAACATCTCTAATATCTTTTAGAGAGTTATCATAGTGTTCTACTTTAACATTTATATTTTCTTCAAAAACAAAAGTATCACTATTATTTTTGAATAACGAAGATCTTAACCATTTCATTAAATATCACCTCATAAACACATTATTTATTATATATCTTTTACTTTAAGATGTCAACAAAAAAAGTTGACTCTTTTTATATTTTTTTTAGTTCATTAAATATTTCAGTATATTCGCTAACGACATTATGAATCCTACAAAAATCGTTAACTTAGCTGTTAACACCATGAATGGCGCCATTGTTTTTTTATGATTATTCTCACTAAAACCTTTAATTATTTTTATCGCTAAAGGAATAGTAACAAACACCAGTAGATTCCACCATGAAGCATATTTAGTAATTATAAATAAAACATTTAATAAATATACTACGATAAAGCTAATTGCCATTGTTTTAATAGCATTATTTCTTCCGACTAATATCGCATAAGTTCTTCTTCCTGATTCTTTATCATTATCTAAATCACGGATATTATTCGCTAATAAAATAGCTCCAATCATAATAAACAAAGGTATTGAAACTACAATAATATCAGTATTTACATATCCAGTTTGAAAGTAAAAAGATAAAGCAATAATTATTGTTCCCATAAAGAATCCAGAAACAACTTCTCCAAAAGGAGAATAAGCTATAGGATACTTTCCACCTGTATAAAAATATCCAGCAAGCATACATACTAGCCCTACCAGTAGTACATAAAAACTAGTTATAAAAGTCAAAATTAATCCCAGTACAAAAGCTAGTGCATATAATACCAATGCACCTACCATAACTTCTCTAGGACTTAGATTCCCCTTCACTATCGAACCAGAAATCCCCTCAGAATCAATTTTGTCCAAACCATGCTTATAATCATAGTATTCATTAAACAGGTTAGTTGCTGCTTGAATCAATAGACATGCCAGTAAAAACAAAATAAATTTTAAAATCGAAAACTTAATCTCATATCCTAAAGCATAAGTAGCGCCAAATAAGACTGGTGCTATTGATGCTGGATAACTATGTGGTCTTGTACACATGAAAAATTCTTTTAATTTACTTTTATTCACAATATCCTCCTAGTTATCTTCTTACCTTGAATATTATACCATATTTTGAAGTGCTATGATATTAAATTTCTTTCCTTCTATCTATAATCATTTAGCATAGCGTTTTCATCAATTTGTGATATAATTAAAGAACATAAAACTATTTATTGGAGGCATTCCCTATGAAAATTGCATGGATTGGAACTGGAGTTATGGGAGAAAGTATGGCTGGTCACCTTATGGATGCTGGTCACGAACTTTTCGTCTACAACAGAACAAAGAGTAAAACTGATAACTTAGTAAGTCGTGGAGCTACACTTCTTAACGAAGTAAAAGACGCACCTAAATTTGCTGATGTAGTATTTACAATAGTAGGTTACCCTAAAGATGTTGAAGAAGTTTATTTAGGTGAAAACGGACTTATTACAACAGCTAAAAAAGGTCAAGTATTTGTAGATATGACTACTTCTTCTCCTACTCTAGCTGAAAAAATTAGTAATGAATTTCTAAAAGTTGGTGCATACGCACTTGATCTTCCTGTAACAGGTGGAGATGTTGGAGCAAAAAATGCTACTTTATCAATTATGGCTGGGGGAGATAAGAAAGAATTCGAAGAAGTTGTTCTTCCACTAGTTGAAAAACTAGGTAAAAATATTACATATTTTGGTGAAGCTGGTAAGGGGCAATATACAAAACTTGCCAATCAGATTGCAATAGCTACAACTATGATTTCTGTCGCTGAGAGCTTTAAATTCGCCAAAGAAGTTGGTTTAGACTTAGACTCATTCTTCAAGACAGTATCAACAGGTTCAGGTGGAAGCTTCTCAATGACTTCATACGGACCACGTATCTTGAATAAAGATTTTAAACCTGGATTCTTTACTCATCACTTTATTAAAGATATGAAACTAGCTTTAGAAGAATGTGAAAAAATGAACATTAAACTACCTGGTCTTGAGACAGCATATAAAATTTACAACGAATTAGAAGAAGAAGTTCGTAACACAAATGGAACTCAAGCAATTTCAAAATGGTATAAACTATAAAAATAAATGAGTTGATCAGCTAGATCAACTCATTTTTAATATATATTTTCTCTCCAATTTTTAGTGCTTTAGAGTTTTTCGCATGTCCGACTTCTTGTGTTTTAGCTACTGCTAAAGAAGATGGAATATACTCTTGAACAAGTTCAAATAGTTCCTCTACAGAAATTTCTTTTTCAATTTTTGTAAAAGTTCCTATTAATAATCCTGAAATTTTATCAAAAACTTCAATTTGATATAACTATGTAAGATGTGTAACAAAGACTCTTCTTTTGAATAATTTTAATAAAATAAATAAAATTTTATGTAAACTTAAAAATTAAAACTTCATCAAAACCTAAAATCATGTAAAATAAACTTCTAAGAGCATAAAAAATGATATTTTAAAATTATATGATATAATTAAAGAATAAATTAATTTTATATAGGAGGAATAAAATATGAAAATTGCATGGATTGGAACTGGAGTAATGGGGAACAGTATGGCCGGACATTTAATTGATGCTGGACATGAGCTTTTTGTTTTCAACAGAACAAAAAGTAAAACAGATAATTTAGTAAGACGTGGGGCTACTCTACTTAAAGAAGCAAAAGAAGCACCGCTATTTGCTGATGTAATCTTTACCATAGTAGGTTATCCTAAAGATGTTGAAGATGTTTACTTAGGAGAAAACGGACTAATTAAAACAGCTAAAAAAGGACAAGTATTTGTGGATATGACGACATCATCTCCTACTTTAGCTCAAAAAATTACTAATGAATTTGAGAAAATAGGGGCATATGCATTAGATCTTCCAGTAACTGGTGGGGATATAGGAGCAAGAAATGCTACTCTATCAATCATGGCTGGTGGAGACAAAAAAACATATGAAGAAATTGTCCTACCACTTGTTGAAAAACTAGGGACAAATATTACATATTTTGGTGAAGCTGGTAAAGGGCAATATACAAAACTTGCCAATCAAATAGCTATAGCTACAACTATGGTTTCCGTTGCTGAAAGCTTAAAATTTGCAAAAGAAGTTGATCTTGACTTAGAATCTTTCTTTAAAACAGTATCAACAGGTTCTGGAGGAAGTTTCTCAATGACTTCATATGCTCCCCGTATTTTAAAAGGAGATTACAAACCAGGATCTTTTGTACACCATTTTATAAAAGATATGAAACTTGCTTTAGAAGAATGTGAAAAAATGAATATCAAACTTCCAGGGCTTGAAACAACATACAAAGTATATAATGAATTAGAGGAAAAAGTCCGTAAAACAAACGGAACACAAGCCATCGCTAAATGGTATGATATTTAATGAAAAATGAGTTGGTTTTATACCAACTCATTTTTCATATTTATCATTCCACCGATTCCCAATACTTTAGAATCTTTTGCATGTCCTACTTCACTTGTTTTAGCTACAGGTAAATGTTCAGGAATATATTCTTTTACAAGTTCAAATAGTTCCTCTACAGAAAATTCTTTTTCAATTTTTGTAAAAGTTCCTATTAATAATCCTGAAATTTTATCAAAAACTCCAATCTGCTTTAACTGTGCAAGATGTGTAGCTAATCCCTCTATAGAAGTTCCTAATCCTTCGATAAATAGAATCTTATTTTCTACTTTAGGAAAATATCTAGTACCTGCTAATTTTAGAAAACATCTAATATTTCCCCCGATTACTTCACCTTCCACACTACTACCTTGTAGAAATTTCCATTTTACATCTAATAGAGTCTGTTCATTTTTCATAAAAGTATTTTCAAAGCTATCTCTGATTTCTGTACTCTCAATAATGTTTAGTATTTGATACAAGTAATTCACTTCATTTGTTTGGCTACCCAAAGCATTTAAAATTGTTGTTAAATCACTATAACCAAAGAAGGGTTTATAATTTCTTTTTATTGCATCATAGTCTAAATAATCTAATACCTCATTTGCAATATCTCCACCAGAAATATCAAAAATTGCTTTTATTTCTTTATTTTTATAAAAGGACATTAACTCCTCAGCTCGAACCTGTACTTTTGCTCCACGTCCAACCTTATCTTTGTAGATATATTTAGTAAAGATAGGTACTAAACCCATCTTTACTAAAATATCCTCTAATTTTTCTAATCTACCTTTATCTTCAATATTTTTTCCATTTGAACATACTACCAACGCTATTTTATCATTTCTATTTAATATCATACCTTACTAATTTTCCTCATCATAAAGATTATTTTAATATGTATAAGAAAAGACAGGAATAAATCCTATCTTTCCATTTATTTTTTAGTATTAATTATTTGTTCGACTTTCGATGTAGTATTTAGAACGGCTTTGACCACCTTCATATACTTTATTATTTAATCGAAGAACCATTTGCCCCTTAATTTTCCCACCTTCAAAATTGTTTATTAATGGGATTATTATTTTATCTCCTTCTTCAGTCCATTTATCTGGTGACGTTAAGGTCATTCCCATAGCTCCACCAATTCCTCCAAAGGCTGCTAGATACATTTTATCTTTCTTGAAGTAAAGAACCTCCCCATTACCAATACTCTTATTATACTTAGATTCATTACCTTTATAGCTGTCATCAACTTCTCTATACTTAGCTTGTTTTAATCCTGAAACTTTTTTTATAAACCTGATCCGCATTGTATGTATCTGAAGTTGCAGCATTATACATATCAGTAATTTCAGCTAATGACATTGGAACAACTGTAAGTCCTAATTGAGCATCTGTAACATGCTTACTAAAATCAGAAGAATATGCAAAAATACCTAACATACTATCTACTCCTCCTCCAAGATCAACAGCGAAGAATTTATTAGCAACTGCTTTTGCAGCATCTTTGTCATGCACTTTATTATTTAAGTTAAGCTGCTTCCAGGTTAAATCACCATCATTGATTTTAGAACCTACTTTACCTAAATCGTCACCTGTTGATGTTAATTTTCCAGCATCAACCTTATAAGAACCGATAATTTCATTAATTCCATTGACCTTGCGATCTGTTAAATATCCACCTAAGCGGAAATAAACTTTATCATTTCCTTCGCTATTATCAACTGTATAATATACAGTCGGAGCATATTTTTTCAAAATACCAACAACTGATTGTTATAGGTGTAACTCTGAATTAAGTACATCAATATCATTTAAAGAAGATATCTTTTCAATAATTATCGTTGTTTCCTTATCTAATTTTTTACCATCAGCACTTCCTAAATTTTCACTATTATTTGAAGTAGAATTTTCTTGCATTTCTTCGTATTTTATAATCCCAAATACACATATTACAGCTGCGATAAATATCACAACAAAACCTAATAAATACTTCATTCCTTTATTCATATCTTTTTTCTTTTCCTTAATTATCTCCTTTATCGAACGTTGGAACATAGAAGTGTCTTCCTTCTAGACCAAATAGTTTATCACTAAATGTTCCAGGTTCCACATTCGCTAAGTTTTTCTCAAACATCATCATTCTAGCATCGATGTTATCTATAAAATTAATAATTTCCGCTTCTTTTATCATTGGTAATTTCGGAGAGCCAAATTCATATTTACCATGATGAGCAAGAATTATATGTCTTAACAGCGTAATTTCTTCAGCTTCAATTCCTAATTTGTCAGCCATTCGAGCTACTTCATCACTCATAATAACAATATGCCCCAAAAGTTCTCCCTCTAATGTATAAGATGTTCCTACAGGTCCGCTTAACTCGACAGTTTTTCCTAAATCGTGTAAAATAATTCCACTGTATAATAAATCTTTATTTAACGATGGATAGATTGCTATTAATGCTTTCGCAATTTTTAACATCGTTGTCGTATGATAAATCAAACCTGAATAAAAATCATGGTGCATTGATTTAGCTGCAGGATAACTAATAAATTGGTTTTTATATTTATTTAACAATTCAATAGTCACTGTTCTTAAATTATCATTCCCAATTTCCTTTAAGAAATAATTTAATTCATTTATCATTACATCTTTTGGAACAGGTGCTGTTTGAATATAATCTTGAATATCTATATTATCACTATCAGTTGCCATTCTATAATTTTTTATTTTTAACTGGAGCTTACCTCGATAATCTAGTAAAGTCCCTTCTACGTGGATCATCTTACCAGCTTTTAAATTTTCACTATCTTCATCTTTAACTTCCCAAATCTTACCATCAATACTACCTGTTTTATCTTTTAGATAAAGTGTTAAATATGGTTTCCCACTTGACGCTACTCCACGAATAACATTATCCAATAATAAAAACATACTAATTTCTTGATCAGTTTTAAATTCATTTATGAACATTTCCTCACTCCTTCTTTCTAGTATATTTTATATCCATCTTATATTTTACTTTGTATTACAAAAAAATTCAAATAAATTCGGTAATTTAGTTAACAAAACAAAAAACTCAGGATTTCAATAGGAAATTCAAAACTAAACTTTATATTAATTTTTGAATCTCCAATCTCTATCCTGAGTATATTAATTATTAATCAAATAAATCTTTTGCTTTTCTACTAACTTTGTCTAAAAAGCTTTCATCTTCTTCAACTTTCTCGTCATTTAACTTTGCAAGTTGAAGGTATAATTCACGTTCTTTTGTCGATAAGTTTTTAGGAATTTCAATAGATACTACAATGTAGTGATCTCCTTGACCATATCCCATAACACTTTTAACACCTTTACCTGAAAGACGGAATTTACGTCCATGCTGTGTTCCAGCTGGAACATTTAACTCTATTTCACCTGTTAAAGTACGTACATCTAGTTTTGTACCAAGAGCAGCCTGTGCTGGAGAAAGTTTTAATTCAGTATAGATATCATCACCTTCTCTTTGGAAGTATGAATCCTCAGCAACGATTACTTCTATGAATAAATCACCTGCTGGACCACCATTTTCTCCTGCTCCACCTTTACCACGAAGGCGAACACGTTGTCCTGAGCTAATTCCTTCTGGAATTTCTACTTCGTATTCTACCTCACGGTTATTGTATCCTTTACCGAAACAGTGTGCACATTTATCTTTAATGATTTTACCGCGACCTTGACATTCAGAACATGTACGTTGACTTTGCATACGTCCAAATGGAGTATCTTGAATTACGGCTTCTTGTCCACTACCGTTACATCTGTGACATGTATTTACAGATGAAGAATCTTTTGCACCACTTCCGTGACAGTGATCACATTCTACATCCTTACGAAGTTTAATAGTTTTTTTCGTACCGAATACAGCATCTTCAAAACTTATGCGAATACGGTGTAATAAATCTTCTCCTTGACGAGGTGCGTTCGGATTACGACGCGCTCCCCCACCTCCGAAGAAACTTGAGAAAATATCCCCAAGATCATCAAAACCACCTGAGAATCCAGAGAAGCCTCCGCCGAAGCCGCCAAATCCACCTTGACCTGCTCCGCCTTCAAAAGCTGCGTGACCAAATTGATCATATTGAGCTTTTTTAGTATCGTCACTCAGTACTTCATATGCTTCAGTAAGTTCTTTAAATTTATCCTCAGCGCCTGGCTCTTTGTTGATATCTGGGTGATATTGTTTTGATAATTTACGATATGCTTTTTTTATCTCAGCTGCACTTGCACTTTTACTTACGCCAAGTACCTCATAATAATCTCTTTTAGCCATCTTAATCTCTCCTATAATTAATTATTTAACAAAGGGCTAGCGCATAACGCTACCAGCCCTTAGACTATTTATTTAATTATTTTTTCTCAGTGAAGTCTGCATCGATTGTGTCATCATCGTTATTAGATGAAGTTGCTCCTGCATCTGCACCTTGAGCTCCAGCCGCTGCGTTAGCTTGTTCGTAAAGTTTCATAGTCATTTCTTGAACAGCTGTGTTTAATTCATCTTTAGCAGCTTTAATTTCTTCAAAGTTATTATTTTTAATAGCTTCTTTTAATGTATCATTTTTAGCTTTAATGTTATCTAATAAGCTTTGGTCTACTTTATCTTTAGCTTCTTCTAATGCTTTATCTGCTTGGAATGAAAGTTGATCAGCTTCATTACGTACATCAGCTTCTTCTTTACGTTTAGCATCAGCATCAGCATTAGCTTCTGCTTCTTTAACCATTCTATCGATATCAGCATCTGTTAATGAACTACTTGATTCAATAGTGATTTTTTGTTGTTTTTGAGTTCCAAGATCTTTAGCAGTAACATTTACAATACCATTTTTATCGATATCAAATGTAACTTCGATTTGAGGTACTCCACGTGGTGCTGGTGGTATATCTGAAAGTTGAAATCTTCCAAGAGTTTTGTTATCAGATGCCATTGGGCGTTCACCTTGTAATACGTGGATATCTACTGCTGGTTGGTTATCTGCAGCTGTAGAGAATACTTGTGATTTAGAAGTTGGGATTGTAGTATTTCTTGGAATTAATACTGTCATAACTGATCCCATTGTTTCAATACCTAATGATAATGGAGTTACGTCTAGTAATACAACGTCTTTAACATCACCTGTAATTACACCACCTTGGATAGCAGCACCCATAGCTACTACTTCGTCAGGGTTTACTCCTTTATGAGGCTCTTTACCCATTTCTTTTTTTACAGCTTCCTGTACTGCTGGAATACGAGTAGATCCACCAACTAAGATTACTTGATCGATTTCACTTGGGTTTAATCCAGCATCTTTAAGTGCTTGACGAGTTGGGATTAATGTTCTTTCTACTAAGCTGTGAGTAAGCTCATCAAATTTAGCACGTGTTAATGTGTTTTCTAAGTGAACTGGTCCGTTAGCTCCAGCTGAGATGAATGGTAATGAAATTTGAGTTGAAGTTACACCAGACAAGTCTTTTTTAGCTTTTTCTGCTGCATCTTTAAGACGTTGCATTGCCATTTTATCTTGAGATAAGTCGATAGCTTGTTCTTTTTTGAATTCTTCTACAAGGTAGTCGATAATAGCTTGGTCGAAGTCATCCCCACCTAATAAGTTATCTCCTGATGTAGCTAATACTTCGAATACTCCATCTCCTAATTCTAAGATAGATACGTCGAAAGTACCACCACCTAAGTCGAATACTAATACTTTTTGGTCTACATCTGTTTTTTCTAATCCGTATGCTAATGCAGCTGCAGTAGGCTCGTTAATAATACGTTCTACTTCTAATCCAGCGATTTTACCAGCGTCTTTAGTTGCTTGACGTTGAGCGTCGTTGAAGTAAGCTGGTACTGTAATAACAGCTTTAGTTACTTTTTCACCTAAGTAAGCTTCAGCAGTTGCTTTTAAGTTTTGTAAAATCATTGCTGAGATTTCTTGTGGTGAGTATTTTTTACCATTTACATCTTCTTTGTAATCTGTACCCATGTGACGTTTGATAGAAATTACTGTGTTAGGGTTAGTGATTGCTTGTCGTTTTGCTACTTCCCCTACTTGAATTTCATCACCTTTAAATGCTACTACAGAAGGTGTAGTTCTATTACCTTCTGGGTTAGGGATTACTTTAGCTTCCCCACCTTCTAATACTGATACACATGAGTTAGTTGTTCCTAAGTCGATACCTATAATTTTTGACATATTCTTGTCCTCCTTAAATTTATAATAACTATATTTTCAAATTTATTTGTTAAAATGATTATTTCACTCTAACAAAGTCTTATATTACTTTTTTAAATACTTTTCAGTTTTACACTGAAAATATTCTTCGCAGTAGCTAAATACCAAACTTTTCGTTTTAGGTATAGCTACTATGAGTTTACTTTCACCATTGCTGGTCTGATTACTCTATCTTTTAGTTTGTAACCTTTTTGGAATGTATCTAAGATTACTCCGCTTTCTTTATCACTTTCTTCCCCTTGCATTACTGCGTGGTGGAAGTTTGGATCGAACTGTGCATTTTCAGTTTCCACTAGCTCAACACCTTCTGATTTAAGCGCTGCTTGTAATCCTTCGTATACCATTTGTACACCTTTTAGAACTGTTTGTACTTCTTCATTAGTTGACTCAACTTGTAAAGCACGTTCTAAGTTATCCAAACTTGGTAAGATTTCTGTAATCACTTTTTGACTCTTATAAGCATTTATAGTGTCAATTTCTTGATTTTTACGTCGTTTAAAGTTTTCAAACTCTGCGTAAAGTCGTAAGTATTTATCTTCTGACGCTTTTACTTCTTCTTGCAGTTTTTCAATTTGCTCTTGTAATAACTCTTCTGCAGTTTTTTCAACTACTTCTTCTTTTAAATCTGTCGTTTTTTCAGTCTCAACAGTTTCTTCTGTTGTTACTTCTTCTTGTAGAGTTTCTTTTTGTTCTTCAGTAGCCATCTCTACCTCCTAATTATTTTAAATTATTATTTAAATTATCACGAACACAAGCTATAAGTGTCATGATTTTTGAATAGTCCATTCTCTTTGGTCCGAATACGGCTATTACACCTTGACCTTTAGATGTGTTATAACTACTAGACACTAATGAAAGATCATCTATATTTCCAAGCTTAAGCTCAGTTCCTATTTTAATAGATGGTTTGTCTGTTACTTCATTATTATCTAGAAGCTCGACTATCTTATCATCTTCTAAGAGCGATACTACTTCTTTTAATTTTTCTACATTATCTATATCGGGTTGCTTAAGTAAATTGTACTTACCCCCTAATGCTACAGTCTTTTTAATTTTATTCTGCAACAATCTATTTAAAGCCACTACTATCATATCGTAGTTATTAACTTTATTCTTTAGATATTTTTCTAACTCACCATGAATCATTACATGAGCTGTTGCCATATCTACATCATAGAAGTAACTTTGTAGAAGTTTATTAATCTCCGCTATATCCTCTACAGTGAAATCCGCATCAAGTTTATAGTTTTGTTGGAATACTTCTCCTATGTTTGTTACTAATATAACGAGAATACTACGACTACTTAGAAGAATAACCTCTATCTTATTAATGCGCCTATCCGTTTTTGTCGGGGCTAATATGACCGCCGTACAATCCGTTAAGTCTGATAGTACTATTGCATTTTTTTCTAAATAGTTATTTTCCGATACTATATCACCACCAGAGAGTTGTTTAAGTTTTTCATTCTCACTATTCGATAGTTCATAATCTTTTTTTATGTAATCTACATAATAGCGATAACCTTTTTCCGAAGGTACTCGACCTGATGAAATATGAGTCTTCTTAATCAATCCTTCTTTTTCTAATTTGCTCATATCATTTCTTATCGTTGCCGAACTGAAATCAATATTTTGAGCAATTTGCTTAGAACCTACAGGTTGATTAGTCGTAATAAAATTTTCGACTATAGATTGAAGAATGAGTACTTGTCTATCTATTAACATCGTCATCACCTATTCTCCAATTTTGTGTTTTAGCACTCTAAGCATCTGACTGCTAATAACATATATAATAATATCATTAAGGTCAAAATAAGTCAATAGATTTTTTGAATTATTTTTGACTTTTTTGACCTTTTATTTTACTATTCTTCTTATCCCTTGATACAATCGTATTTCTAAGAATAATTTTTGATGGAAAATTCAACTAATTCTTCCGTAGTATTGCTATACAAAATTAAAAATAAAATAATAATCTGTAAATGAAGCAACTTATAGCAAGAATTTCTAACCTAATTCCTAAATGTATATTTAATCAAAAAGTATTATAATTTGTTCCTACCTTCCTTGTATCTTCAGTAAAATTCTTGTATAATAAGTAAACGAAAGAAGTTAATAGAGGTAAAAATTTTGGAACTTATTGAACTTAGAAAAGAACTCGAAGAAATTAACAAAAGAATAACGGAATTCAAAACTTCACTAAAAATAGAAGATAAAACTGAACGAGTTGCTGAAATTGAAAATATGATGCTTGAAGCTGACTTTTGGAATGATAGCGAAGCAGCTAGTCTACTAGTTACCGAATCAAAAAGTATAAAAAAAGAACTTGACGAATTTAGTGAAATGATAGATTATTTGGAACACTCTGAAGAGATGGTTGAATTTCTAAAAGATGAAGATGATGAAGAAATTTATCAAGATTTACTAGAAACAGTAGTCAATCTAAAATCAAGTGTTGAAGATTTTAGCTTCAGATTATTATTCTCAGAAGAATATGATAACAACACTGCTATACTTGAAATACATGCCGGTGCTGGTGGAACTGATGCAACAGACTGGTCAGAATTAATGTTACGTATGTATGAGAGATTCTTCGCAAAACAAGGATTAAAATACAGTTACTTAAACTATCAATCTGGAGATATCACTGGAGTTAAATCAGCAACTATAAAAATTGAAGGTGACTTTGCATATGGATTATTAAAAGGAGAAAAAGGTGTTCATCGAGTTGTACGTATCTCACCTTTTGATCCGTCTGGAAAAAGACATACATCGTTCGCCTCAATTGATGTAATTCCAGAATTCAATGAAGATGAAATCAATATAGAAATTAATAATGAAGATTTAAAAATTGATACTTACCGTGCTCAAGGGGCTGGTGGTCAGCATATTAATACTACTGACTCTGCGGTTCGCATCACTCACCTTCCTACTGGTATCGTCGTTCAATCACAATCTGAACGTAGCCAAATACAGAATAAAGATGCCGCAATGAAAAACTTAAAATCAAAACTTTATCAATTAGAAATAGAAGAAAAAGAGAAAGAATTAGCAGCTATTCGTGGTGAACAAAAGGATATCGGTTGGGGATCACAAATTCGTTCTTATGTATTTACTCCATATACAATGGTAAAAGATCACAGAACAAACTATGAAGTATCTACAGTAGATAAAGTAATGGATGGCGAAATCATTGATTTTGTCGATGCTTATCTACATTATAATATTAAAGAAAAAGAAGTATTATAGATAAATACACGTAAGACACTTAAATTGTCTTACGTGTATTTATTTCTATATTTAAATTATAGTTTTTCGTATTCTGCCGGAACATCAAATGGATTTTCTTTATTAATGTGATCGTAGAACATAACCCCATTTAAGTGATCAATTTCGTGTTGGAAACAAATTGCTGGTAGGTCTGTTAAAGTTAAAGTAACTTTCTCATCATTTTCATTATAACCAACTACTTTAATTTTTGAATAACGAGGAACATATCCCTTAATATCTTTATCTACAGATAAGCATCCTTCTCCACCAGCTAAGTAACATTTTGCTGCTGAATTTGAGATGATTTTTGGATTGTATAATGCATAAGAAACAGTATCTTCTGGGAACTCCTCATCTGGAATGTGCACAGCTATCATTCTTTTTGAAACGTTGATTTGCGGTGCAGCTAAACCTATTCCAGGTTTTAGTCCTAATTTTTCTGCTTTTTCATCATCTTGAGATGCTATAACATATTCTAATAATCCACGTAAAATAGCTTTATCTTCGTCTGAGATAGGACTTTTTACTTCTTCGGCACGTGCTCTAAGTGTTGCATGTGGATCAATAATTATATCTTTAGTAGTAATCAAATCTTTTCTCCTTTATTTCTAATTATTTATTACGGTATCTTCATACATACATAATTATTTCATAAATACAACAGAATGTCAAAGGTCAAAGTTTCCTAACTGACATTTTTTTAAGAGTTTTATTTTACATAAAATACCCCTTTAATTTTCTATCTTTATTTTTGAATTTTCTGAAAGTTATTTTTGTATTTTTATTTATTTCGTGTTATCATAGTATTATTGATAATTTATAAATAAAAATTTTTAGGAGGGTGAATTATGACTTTTGAAAATTACCAATATACAAGACCAAATACAGATCAATTAAAAGAACAATTAGCAGCATTAGTGGAAAGACTAAACTCTGCAAATACCGCTAAAGAGACACTAGAAATTTTCAACGAATATAATGAACTTCGTGATAACGTAAGTACAATGGCACAATTATCAGAAATTCGTGTAACAATTGACACTACTGATAAATTCTATGAAGCTGAACAAGAATTTTGGGATGAATTCGGTCCTGAATTAGATTCTCTTTACAGCAAATTTGATGAAGCAATATTCAATTCGAAATTTAAAGAAGAACTAAAAAAAGAAATTGGGGAACATTACTTCAATCTAATTGAAACTTCTCTAAAAGTATTTAGCGATGAAATCATTGAAGATTTAAAAGAAGAAAACAAACTTTCTTCAGAATACACTAAACTAACTTCAAGTGCTAAAATTCCATTTGATGGTGGTGAACACAACCTAAGCGGTATGGCTAAATACACACAAGATGCTAACCGTGAAACTCGTCTATTAGCAAACCAAGCTGTAGCTAGATTCTTTAAAGAAAACTTAGAACAATACGATAGCATTTATGACCGTATGATTAAAGTTCGTACTCGTATTGCGAAAAAACTTGGATTTGATAACTTTGTAGAGGTTGCTTACCTACGCTTACGTAGAACAGACTACAATGCAAAAGACGTCGCAAACTACAGAAAACAAATTTTTGAGGAAATCGTACCTGTTGTTGAAGAACTTAAAAAAGCTCAAGCTAATCGTCTAGGACTTGAAAAACTTTCATTCCACGATGAAGGTGTAACATTCAAATCAGGTAATCCTACTCCAAAAGGAGATCGTCCAACACTTGTTGATTACGCAAAAACAATGTATAAAGAATTATCACCTGAAACTGATGAATTCTTCACATTTATGACTGAAAATAACTTATTAGATTTAGATACAAAACCAGGAAAAGCTGGTGGTGGTTATTGTACGTTTATTCCAAATTATAAAGCACCATTTATCTTCGCTAACTTTAACCAAACACCTCATGATGTTACAGTTCTAACTCACGAAGCTGGACATGCTTTCCAAGTTTTCCAAAGTAGACATCATATGCCAGATTATGTTTGGCCAACATACGAAGCTTGCGAAATTCACTCAATGAGTATGGAATTTTTAACTTGGCCTTGGATGAACTTATTCTTCCAAGATGAAACAGAAAAATTCAAATACTATCACATGGCAACATCAATCAAATTCTTACCATATGGTGTAACAGTTGATGAATTCCAACATGAAGTATATGAAAATCCGGAATTAACTCCAAAAGAGCGTCGTATGAAATGGTTAGAAATCGAAAGAAAATACTTACCATCTCGTTACTACGAAGAGATTCCAGAACTTGATGAAGGTCTATTCTTCTATAGACAAGGTCACTTATTCAGTGTCCCATTCTACTACATCGACTACACACTAGCTCAAGTTTGTGCATTCCAATTCTGGAAAAAAGCTAACGAAAATAGAGAAAAAGCATGGAAAGAATACCTACACCTATGTAAACTTGGTGGAACTAAACCATTCTTAGAGTTAGTTAAAGAAGCTAACTTAGAAAATCCATTCGAAGATGGAACTATTTCTAATATTGTTCCAGAACTTAGAAAATACATTGACTCTGTCGATGCAACAAAATTCTAGTAACGTTAAAGGCGAGTAAATCTCGTCTTTAACTTTATAGAAATAAATTTTTTAATATTAGGAGGATAAAATATGAATGAAAAAAAGATAGCAGCATTTTTTGATATTGACGGAACTCTTTATAGAGATTCTCTAATGACAGAACATTTTAAAAAATTAATAAAATACGAAGTTGTAGATGAAAAATATTGGCTAAATGGTGTAAAGGATAGTTACATTAACTGGGATAAGCGATTCGAAGACTACGATAACTATCTTTTCGGTGTTTCTGAAGCTTATGTACAAGCAATTACAGGTCTTCATAAAAAATATATTGACTTCGCGACTGAACAAGTAATGAAACTTAAAGCTGATCGTGTCTATAAATTCACACGAGATATTATAGAAAAACACAAGAAAAATGGACATCTTATCATCTTCATTTCAGGAAGTCCTGACTACCTTGTAGAAGCGATGGGTAAAAAGCATCATGCATTTTTAGCTATAGGTAGTAAATATATTATAGAAGATGAAAAATTCACAGGTGAAGTAGTTCCAATGTGGGACGCAGATAGTAAAAACAAAACTATCGATAGATTAGTTGAAGAATACAATATTGATCTTAATCAATCTTTCGCATATGGAGATACCAATGGTGATTACAACATGTTAAGACGTGTTGGAAATCCGGTAGCCATGAACCCGAGTCGTGAATTACTAAGTAAAATCAAAGAAAATCCAGAACTATCTGAAAAAGCTACTATTCTTATTGAACGTAAAGACGTTATTTATAAAACAAAAGCTAATATAGATATTGTAGAAATATAAAATAAAACTCAAGGTAATTGACTTTATGTCATACCTTGAGTCTTTTTATTAATTCTATGTATTGTATAGGAATTCAGAACCTTCTTCACTATTAAGATTAACTCCAGAAACCAATCTATTTCCTACTTTTTTATAAAGCTGAGGTTGAGTGGTAAAAGTTATCTTACTTCCATCTTCCTTAATAAGTTTAAAGCTCTTACCATTTACAGACCATTCAATTGATTCCCCATTATATTTTTTTAGAAGATATCCTTTATATCGATTAACAAGGTCAGAGCTCATTTTTCTCGCTCCTTCTTCACTTGTTGCTCCACCTATTCCTTGAGCATCTGCAGGCAATGAATTACTATCATTTAATAATGCAGGATTTGGACCTCCCAATTCAACATCAGATCTTTTTTTCTTACGTTCAAACTCTCTTGCTTTTTCGGCAAGTTCCTTAGCTTTTTGTGCAGCTTCTTGAGCTTTTTCATAAAGTTTATTACCTACATCACTTAATAATTGTTTTAGACTATTATTATTGAATTTATATTTTTCTAATATTTGAGAAAGATCTTTGTTAAAGTTCACATCTAGTTTAATATTTTTTATCTCTTCTTCTGCTCTCTTATAATTTTCAATGTCAGCATTTAACCAATTTATAGCTGCTGAAAAGTTTGAATTTGTATCAAGTTTTTTAGCTCTATCTAGACTATCTTTTGCTTCATCAATTTTTTTATCATTTAAACTAATAGAAGTATTTCTAACCTCTTTTGCAACTTTAATATCAGTTTTAATAGTAGGAATAACCTTCTGTGCAACATCTGTAGTTAGAGTTTCTAAACCTTTTGCACCAGCTTCGAAATCGTGACTGATATTAATCATATCAACATATTTTTGATACTCTTCTTTCACCTTCTTATCTTTTCCACTACCAAACATAAAATAGTAAGCTGTAGTACAAATAATAAGAGCGACTATAATGCTCGAAAATATAGCAATACTTTTTTTCATATATATTCTCCTCTAATATAAAATATCTCCATTATGTGGTTTATAAAACTATTATCTCATAGAAAACAATATTTTACTAGAATTTAATTAACATGATATATTTACCTTTAAACTTGATTCTAATTAGTCGTTTATCGAGCACTTTAATTTATAATTCGTACGTAAAAAAGCCGTTGACTCCTGCGCCTTGCAGTTGTCAACAGCTTTAAATCTGTAATTGTAGTTTATTTTATTTTTCAGAATCTTTCCATACAAATAATGCTCCAACACTATTAATGATGTAAAAGATATATTTACCAACGTTAGCGAAGTTTCCTTGAACTACTGCTTTTGTAAGTTGAACAATATTATACAGTAACCAGAATGGCCATTGTGTAGTTAGCTTAAATGTATTTAATCCATTACCCATTAATGAGAATGCAAATGCAATTGTAGTTATATATGCAAGAGTACTCATCTTACCATGATATCCAATGTAGTTTGTTGCATATGAGAATACAAATGAAAGAATCGCAATTGCTGTTAAAACTGTATATAATTTTGCTTTTGACATTGTATTTGGTTTATCTGTAGATTTATTCCATACATAGATCGCACCCAAATAGATTAAAAATGTTACAGGGTATGTGATAATCGCAGCTTTGTTACCCAGGATATAATCAATAACTCCTGATAATACGGCATTAATAATACCTAAGTAGTTACCAAGTTTACTTAATTTTCCTGTGAATCTTGTAGATAGCATTGAGATACCAACATTAATTACAGAAATAAGTCCAAATGGTACAAGTGCAGTCCATGGACCCCAATCAACGAATTTATCTAATCTCGTTGCTAAATAACCTGATGCAATAGCAATACTAATTACTAAAACAACCCCTAGTAAATCAAACCATTTTGATGTTGCGAATATTTTTAATTTTTGTTTCATAAAGCCTTTTATTCCTTTTTAAATGTATCACATTAAGTTAATGTAACCTTAATTTTTTAGGTTCTTAGTAGCTTTTTTATGACGCTTACTAAAAATCTACTTTCATTATACACAAAACATTTTCCACTTTCAATCAATTAATTTCTAATTTCCCACTTAACTATTATATAACATAAATATATTTTTATAAACTAAACACTGAAACATCTTTTATTTTAAATTTTATCTGATGCACAAAAGAGAAAATGCTTTTATTTAGTTTTCTTAAAACAATTTTATTCACCATATAAAACTTTTCTTTTTGTATCAATTTGTTTCTTATCACTTTACTTTCTAACTGATAATGATTATAATTTATAGTAGATAAAACATGAAAGTGAGTATATTTATTAATGAAGAAAAATAAATTATTTATGGCCCTAATGGCTGGTACTATCGTTATTAGCGGATGTGCTGCTAAAACTGATAAAAAAGAAGAAAGCAAAACTGCTCAAGTTGATACATCTAAAGGTACAAAAGAACAACTTAAACAAGCTACTGACCTTTATAAAAAATTCGTAGAAAACCAAGTAGATACTCTACTTAAAGATACTGAAAAATTCGCTGAAACTATTAAAGCTGGAAATCTTGAAGAAGCTAAGAAACAATACCCAGTAATTCGTATGGCTTATGAACGTTCAGAGCCAATCGCGGAAAGTTTTGGTGAACTTGATGTAAATATCGACTTCCGTCTTGCTGACTACTTAGAAGAAAATAAAACAGAAGAAGGATGGCGTGGATTCCACAGAATCGAAAAAATTATGTGGGAACAAAATACTACTAAAGGTACTGAAGAATACGCAGACCAGTTAGTAAAAGACATTAAAGAATTAAAAGCTAAAGTCGCTACTGTTGAAGTTACTCCTGATTTAATGGTAACTGGAGCTGTTGACTTACTTAACGAAGTTGCAACACAAAAAATCACAGGAGAAGAAGAAATTTACTCTCACACTGACCTATACGACTTTAAAGCTAACATCGAAGGTGCTGAAGAAATCTTTAAAATTTTCAAACCTTTAATCGAGAAAAAAGATAGTAAATTAGCTAAGGATTTAACTGAAAAATTTGCTACAATTAATGGATTATTAGACAAATATAAAACTGATGAAAAGCACTACAAACTATATACTGACCTAACAAAAGAAAACACTAAAGAACTTTCTGAAGCAGTAACAAAATTAGGAGAACCACTTTCTCAAATGGGTGTAATTTTAGACGAAGAGGCTAAGTAATATGGAAGAATCTGGTAAAAAATGGATTGACAAAAAAATAACAAGACGTGATTTCCTAAAAAAAGCAGGAATGACTGGAGCAGGTGCGGTTGTTGGAGCTTCTGCCCTTGGTGGATTTTTCGCAAACAAAGCTGAGAATAACCGAGCTATAGCTGACGGAGAAGAAAAAATTACATTCTATGGAAAACACCAAGCTGGAATTACTACTCTTATGCAAAAATGTGTTTATTTTGTCGTACTAGATTTACACTCGACTAAGCGTGATGATGTAATCGACATGTTTAAGGAATGGACTAAATATAGTGAAAAATTAATGAACGGTGAACTAGTTGAACCCGCCCTTAAAAACCATTATTTACCACCAAAAGATACTGGAGAAACGGTAGGGTTAAATCCCTATCGTTTAACTCTGACATTTGGGGTTAGTCCAAGTTTCTTAAAAAAAATGAACTTAGAGAATAAAAGTCTTGAAGAATTTAAAGACTTACCTCCTTTTGCTAGAGAACAATTAAAAGAAAAATATACGGGTGGGGACATTTGTATTCAAGCATGCGCAGATGATGAACAGGTAGCCTTCCATGCAGTACGTAACCTAGTTAGAAAAGCTCGTTCTACTGTAACTATGAAGTGGAGCCAATCTGGTTTTGCCGCTATTGGTAATCGTCTTGAAACACCACGTAACCTTTTCGGATTTAAAGACGGTACTGCCAATGCAACTAAAGAAGACCAATTTGATAAAATTGTATGGTGCGATAAAGATAACTGGATGAAAGATGGTAGCTATATGGCTGTAAGACGTATACAAATGCACCTTGAGACATGGGATAGAACAAGTTTAAATGAACAGGAAAATACCTTCGGAAGATATAAAGATAGTGGTGCTCCTTTCGGAGAAACTGACGAGTTCGCCCCAATTGATCTTAATAAAAAAGGTCCAGATGGGAAACCTTTAATTCCTGTAACTTCTCACGTCCACTTAGCACATAAACCTGGAGTAGAATTATTAAGGCGTTCTTATTCTTATTCAGACGGTATAAATGAAACTACAGGACAATTCGACTCTGGGCTACTATTTATCTCATTCCAAAAAGATCCAAAACAATTTATAACTATCCAGAATAGTCTAGGAAACGAAGATAAGATGAATGAATATATAACTCATATCGGTAGCGGTCTATTTGCATGTTTTGGAGGAATTAAGGAGGGAGAATATATTGGCAAAAAACTATTTGACTAAAATAATTTTAGCTTTTATCGTTCTTTTCAGTTTTAGTTCTCCATTTTTAAAAACTATTGTAGCAAAAGAATCATACAGTAATCTTTTTATAAAAATTACCGATGCTAATACTGCAATAAATAATAATGAACAAGACAAAGCTAAAAAATTAATTGAAGAATTTAAAACAGAATTTGAAGCAACAAAAAATTCAGATTCTGAAGCTGGAAGAAAAGTTAAACAAACATTAAAATCAAATGATATTAATGAAGAACAACTTAGGGAATTATCAACAGCGCTACTCGCTTTTGAAAATGAACAAAACCCTTTAGACGTTGAAGCCGAGAAAAAAACTTTTAAAACGAAACTTTACCCTGTATTTGATAAATTAGAAAAAGCTATCGACACTAAAGATGTTGAAACTATGAAAGCAGAATATGTTAAGTACAATGCTGCTTGGGTGCGCAATGAAGGTATCGTAAGAACACTTGAACCTGCTTACTATGGAAAAGTAGAAACAACAATGTCATTTCTACGTAGTTCTATGGAAGTTGAACCTTATGACTATCAAACTACAAAATTATATTTAACTGATCTAAAAACTTATCTAGATGATTTCCTTGCTGGGAAAAAGCTAGAACAAAATTCAGAAGTTAAAACACTTGAGCAAGGAATAAAACTTCTTGAAGATAGCCTTGCAGCTTTTAAAGATGGAAATAATGCACAAGGTTCACAGAAAATGAAGAAATTCATAGAAGTTTGGCCTATTATAGAAGGAGAAGTTCGAACACGAAACGCTTCACTATATACAAAAGTAGAAAGCGAAACTCCTATAATTATGGTTAAAGGTAGTGAACAAAAATATCAAGAACAACTTAAAAACTTAATTACAGAGCTAAAAAAAATCGATACGAAATCTAACTATACTGCACTAGATTCTATGCTGATCTTACTTCGTGAAGGTGTTGAAGCATTAATTATCGTCTTATCTCTAGCAAGTGCATTAAAAGCTGCTAAACAGAAAAAAGGGTTAATCTGGATTTATGCGGGTGCCTTAGTAGGTATTTTTTCTAGTATACTTGCAGCCGTTATTTTAAAATACTCATTCCCTGCTCTATCATCTGGTACTAACCGTGAAATCATCGAAGGTGTTGTTGGTATCTTTGCAGTAATTATGATGATAGGTATTGGAATCTGGCTACATAGTAAAAGTTCTGTTAAAGCATGGAAGAAATATATGGATACAAAGTTAAATCTAGTACTTTCTACTGGAAGCTTTATATCTATGTTCACACTTAGCTTCCTAGCAGTATTCCGCGAAGGTGCAGAAACTATTTTATTCTATGCTGGTATTATGCCATTAATTTCTACAAGTAACTTACTAATTGGGATAGCTCTTGCTATTGTCGCTTTAATAATCATCGGTATAATTATGGTTAAAGCTTCTGGAAAATTACCAATTAGCAAAGTATTCCTAGTTCTATCTTGGTTAATATACATTCTAGGATTCAAAATGCTTGGAGTAAGTATACATGCTTTACAAATAACTGATATGCTATCAAATAACATTATAGACTACTTACCTACCATCGAAATTTTAGGAATCTATCCTAGTTTTGAAGTAATAATAGCTCAACTCATTTATATCATTGTTGTAGCCATTAGTATATTCTATGAAAAATCTAAAAATAAATAGGTAACTAACGATGAAATATGGAGATAAAGTTTCTACCGTGGATCATCTAACCGAACTTAGAAAGAGACTAATACTAAGCCTTGTGTTTTTTATTGTCTCTTTCATAGTAAGTTTATTATGGTCAACGGATATTTATAAATTTTTAACTAGTAATTTTAATAATAAATTGATTGTTCTTGGACCTAATGATATACTATGGATATATCTAACTCTTGCAGGACTTTGTGCCTTCACATTTTCGATACCATTTATTTGTTATCAAATCTGGGCATTTATAAAACCTGCATTAGAAGAAAGAGAAGCTCGTGCATTATTAGTCTATATACCGGCGGTATTCATTTGTTTTTCAGTAGGATTAGCTTTCGGGTTCTTTCTAGTAACTCCTGCTATCTTAAACGTGCTTCTTTCTATCGGGGATGATTTATTCAACACTCAATTAACAGCTCAAAATTACTTATCATTTGTCATTAATACGACAATACCGATAGCAATACTTTTTGAGTTCCCCGTTATAGTTGCATTCCTAACATCATTAGGTATACTAACACCTAACTTCTTAACTAGAAATAGAAGATATGCATATTTTATACTAATTGTAATAGCAGTAGTCATTACACCTGCTGACTTTATTAGTGATATCGTTATGTCAATACCATTAATTTTAATTTATGAAATTAGCATTATTATTAGCAAGTATATTTACAACAAAAGAGGTGAAAAGTAATGGGATTTTTACGTGATATAGGAGCTCCTGGAGTTATAGTACTTATTATAGCTGCTCTAATAATCTTTGGTCCTAAACGTCTACCTGAACTTGGAGAATCAATCGGAAAAATGTTCACATCATTTAAAAAATCAATTTCGGGATTAACAGAAGAGGAAAACTCAGATAAAAAAGACGAAAAAAAAAGATAATTAAAAATAGACTTTACAATATGTTTTAAGCATATCTGTAAAGTCTATTGTTTTTATTTTCCTAACTCTGTTAAATCATATGGTGTTTGTTGATAAACTTGGTTTAACCAGTTGTGATAGAATAAGTAAGCTACTCCGCGCCATCTATTTTTTGGTGCCTTCGTATCATCATTTCCTGGATAATAATTCACAGGAACTTCGATTGGAAGATTACTATTCTTATCACGTACATATTCGTTATGAAGTGTATCAGCATCATATTCAATATGCCCCGTTACAAAAATCTTTCTAAGATCTTTAGTTGCAGCGATTAATGTCCCAACCTCTTCTGATTTCGCTAATACATCAAGTTCAGAAATAGTAGGTAGTTTCTCTTCTTCTATTTTAGTGTGTCTAGAATGAGGAGCTAAAAAAGTATCTGTAAATCCTCGTGTTAATGTATGATTTTCTATAAGAACATCATGTTCAAAAACTCCAAATATCTTATCAGCAACTTGTTCTTTTTTGACACCAAAATGATAGTATAAACTAGCCTGAGCTGCCCAGCAAATATTTAATGTTGAAAAGACATGAGTCTTACTCCATTCAAAAATGCTATTCAGTTCTCCCCAATAATTTACATCTTCAAATTCTAGTTGTTCAATAGGAGCACCTGTAATAATAAGTCCATCATAGTATTTATCTTTCACTTCATCAAATGTTTTATAGAATTTCTCTAAGTAAGACTGCGCTGTGTTTTTTGCAATATGACTTGTCGTATGAAGAAATTCTACTGTAATTTGAAGCGGAGAGTTTCCTAAAAGTCTTAGTAATTGACGCTCAGTTTCTTCTTTTTTGGGCATTAGATTTAAAATTAAAATTTTTAACGGTCGTATATCTTGATTTTTAGCTCTATTCTCTTCTATTACGACTACTCCTTCTTCTAATAATTTATTCTTTACCGGTAATTCATTTTGAATACATATTGGCATTATTTTATCTCCTTAACTGTTCATTATCTTAAATAAAAAAACTCGCCACTATTGCAAGTTAATGCAATAGGGACGAGTTTATCGTGTTACCACCCATGTTTATGGATATAAATATCCACCTTAATCGGTACGTGTTCATACCGCTGTGCTATATCGCGCACTGACGTAATTACCTATTAGATAATTATTACTCCGAGACCATTTTCAATTACATCTCTTCTTACTTTCTCACACCCACCGAAAGCTCTCTGTTTTGAATCAATTATAATCTACTTATCTCTTCAATGTTTCACATATTAATTTACTTAATAGTATAAAGAATTTAACACTATTTGTCAATAGAAAGCGTCTCAAAAATAAAATCTCTTAAATATTATTTTCGAGTAAAAATACTAAACTTATTTATTAAACTCTATAAGTTCAAACCTCTCTCCATCATAGTCAAGAATACTAACTGAAGTATTTATAATAACTCCACGTCCTACTTCTTTAATACCTTTTTGAGTTAAGAAAGAACGAATTAAACCGCCATGACATACAGCTAGCATTGTTTTCTCCGGATGCTCTTCATATTTTTCCTTAAAGAATGCTTCCACTCTATCAGCAGCTTCAGTATCTAGCTCCATTCCTCTCGTTTCTCCAGCCTTCATTCCTGCTCCATACTCGGCAAAAGAAACTCCTTCATATCCGCCATATGACTTTTCAATTAATCTTTTATCTTTAATTACAGCTAATTTTTTATTATCTTCACTATTTGAATTGTCTAACATATATCTAGCAGTATCAAATGCTCTTCCTAAAGTACTACTATACGCAACATCAATAGTATATCCTTCTATTTTTTTCCCTGCAGCAATTCCTTGGCGGATTCCCTCTTCGTTTAGAGAAATATCAGTATGCCCTTGAACTAATTTATTTTTGTTATAATCTGTTTCTCCATGTCTTGCTAAAATAATACGCATAATCTCATCTCCTTATTAAAAAATTAGGGAGCGACCAATTAAAACTATGATTTCTTAGCCGTTCCCTTAATAATTTTAAATATTAAATTTCTCTAATATAAACTCTTGTCCATCATAATGTACCACATTTAATGCAGTATTATTAATTAGTATATTAGACTCAGGATATAATCCTAATGTTCTTAAAAATACACGAATTAACGCACCATGACAAACTACTAAAATTGTATCATCTTTATGATTTAAGTATTTTTCAGTAAAAAATGAATTAGCTCTCTCATAAACATCTTCATCTTTTTCAACTGACTCTAAACCTTGATTATTTTCAAGAGCAGTAAAATACTCCTCAAATGTACTACCTTCAAAATCTCCAAAGAATTTTTCGATTAAACGCTCATCGGTAGTAATTTCTTTAGAAATATTTTGACTATTATTAGAGTTATCAAGCATAAGTCTTGCTGTTTCTACCGCTCTTTTCAAAGGACTACTAAAAGCATAATCAATATTATGATCAGTTAACTTTTCTCCCGCAGAAGTCGCTTGATTTCTACCAGTTTCATTTAATTCAATATCGCTATGACCTTGGATTAATTTATTTTTATTATAGTTTGTTTCACCATGTCTTACTAATAAAATTTTCATATCACTTACCTATTCAAAAATGAAATCCTCATCTTCAATTGATTCAACATTCATACTAACTACATATCCATCACCTTTAACACTAAAGAAGTCATGGTTCTTAGTATTAGTATTCATCGCATTTTCAATGATTGGGTTAATTTCTTTATCTTCGAAGTATCCAGGATATCCCAAGTTAGCTAAAGCACGGTTAGCATTATATTCAACATAGTCTTTTACTTCTTCATATAAACCAATTTCGCTATATATGTCTTTAGTGTATACTAATTCATTTTCATATAAATCTAATAATAGTTTATACATTTCTTTTTCAGCGCGTTCTTGCTCTTCTTGAGTAAGAGTTTTAAAGATTTCTTGAGCATCAAAACCAGTAAAACTTCCGTGGATAGTTTCATCTAACAAGATTTTACGAATAATTTCTCCAGAAGTAGTTACTTTACCTTGGCCAGCTAAATATAATGGATAGAAGAATCCACTGTAGAAAATGTAACTCTCTAAAAATACAGACGCTACACGAGCCATGTATAAGTCATATGTTGGCACTTCTGGCTTGAATAATCTCATATAATAATCTTCAATTAATTTCGCTTTAAATTGAAGTTCTGGATTACTTGGTACCCATTCATCTAGTAAATAGTCTGTTTCTTGTGAAGGAATTAATGACGTAAAAATAGTAGAATAACTTTTCGCATGAATTTGCTCCATCATTCCCATAAAGCTATAAACAGCTTGTTTTCTCATATCTTCAGTATGTAATGATACAAGTGGCATACCTTTATCACCTTGTTGAGTATCAAGACCAGTTAAACCAGCTAATACTTTTTTATAAGCTTCACGTTCTTTATCGTTTAAATCTTCATTCCAACTTTTAATATCTTTTGACACTTTAAACTCAGTATCAACCCAAAATTGTGCAATATTTTGACGCCAATACATGAAAGTTAAGTCATCTTGTTTATTCCAGTTTACTGCTTTCATAATTAGTAATTTTTCCTCTCTTTTCTATATAGAACAAGAAGTACATTCTTCTACTGAAAGTAGTTTGTTTCTTGTGTAATATAGTGATTTTAATCCTTTGTGATGTGCGTAAATATAGTATCTTGCAAGTTCTCTTGTTGTAATATCAGAATTTACGAATAAAATCACAGAAATACCTTGGTCTACGTGTTCTTGAATAACTGACATTAAATCAATAAGTTTCATTTGGTCCATAGTAAATGCTGATTTATAGAACCATTGAGTCTTTGGACTTAAGTATGGCATTGGATAGAATGTCTCAGCATTACCATAACTTCTTCGTTCAATTTTATCAACAATTGGTAATACGCTTGATGTTGAATTTTGAACATATGAAATACTTTGAGTTGGTGCTATAGCCATTCTATATGCATGATATAGACCATTTTCTTTTACTCTATTTTTTAGACTTCTCCAGTCTTCTTTTGTTGGAATATCAATCCCTTCAAATAATGCTTTCACTTTGTCCGTTACAGGTAAGTAGTCATTTTCAATATATTTTGTAAAGTAACTTCCATTATAGTAATCTGATTTTTCAAAGTCTTTAAATGTTTCATTACGTTTTTTAGCAATTTGCATTGAACGTTCTAATGTATAGTAGTTCATCATCATGAAGAAGACGTTAGCAAAATCTTTTGCTTCTTCACTTTCATAAGCTATCAAGTTTTTCGCTAAATATCCATTAAGGTTCATAGCTCCTAATCCAACAGAGTGGAATTCATCATTAGCTTTTACTACACCTGGTGCATTTTTGATTTTTGTAGAATTACTTACAAATGTTAATGCATCCATACCTGAGTAAATAGATTCTTTAATTTTTTTGCTTTCCATAACATTAACGATATTTAATGACGCTAAGTTACAAGAAATATCACGTTTAATAATATCCCCTTCACCGTAATCTTTAATTACTGAAGTTTCTTGTAATTGGAAAATCTCAGTACATAGGTTACTCATCTTAACTTGTCCAATTTCACGAAGTGCATGATTTTTGTTCGCATTATCTTTGAACATTAAGTATGGGTATCCTGATTGTAATTGAGTTTGTGCTATTAAGTTAAGCATATCACGAGCATCAAATTTACGCTTCATAATATTTTCATTCTCTACAAATTTATCATAGTATTTAGCAATATCGATATCATCTAATACTAAACCATATTCTTCATAAATTGAATGAGGTCCAAACATATAGAAATCTTTATTCTCACGAGCTAAATCAAAAAATAATGACGGTACGATAATACCTGTAGAAATCGTTGGAAGACGTAATTCTTCATCGGCATTAACCTTCTTAGTATCTAAGAATTCTAATACGTCATAGTGGAAGATGTTTAAGTAAACAGCTCCCGCTCCTGGACGTTGTCCAAGTTGATCAGCATATGCAAAACCTTGTTCTAAAGATTTAGCAACAGGAATAACACCCTTAGCTACTCCTTTAATTCCTTTAATACTCTCACCACGTGCACGTAGTTTTGATAAGTTAATCGCAACTCCCCCACCGATTTTTGAAAGTTGTTTAGCTGTTGAATCGATGTAGTTAATAGAGTTAAGTGAATCACCTACTTCTAATAAGAAACACGATACTAACTCACCACGACGACTTCTTCCTGAGTTTAGGAATGTTGGTGTTGCCGGTTGTAATCTTTGCTCAAGCATTGAAATCATAAGCTCTTTCGCTAAAGCAACATCACCATCAGCTAAGTACATAGCTACGATAAATACGTGTTGGTTAAAGTTTTCTAAATATTGTTTTTTATCATTTGTTTTTAATGCATAGTCCTTATAGAACTTACTTGCTGCCATATAACTCTTAAATTCAAACTTGAAGTTCATAGCTAATTCTAAACACTCTAAAATTTCATCTTCAATATACTTATCAAAAATATTATAGTAGAAATTCTCTTCTACTAAATATCTAAGTCTTTTCATTTCCGAATTGAATTTCTTTGTACGAAAGTCTACTTCACGAAGAAATTCTTCTATAGCTTCAACATCTTTTTCTAATTTAAAAAAGCCATTATCGCCTCTTTTTGTTACTTCATTATTTAGTTCAATATGGTTAAATTTCTCCATTCTCTACACTCTCCAAATATATTTTTTTAAATTCAATTATATCTTTTTTATTACCATGTAATTCAATTTTCATTAGTAACGGAATGTTATATTCGCTGCTAATAATTTCAGCAGCATTGGCAAATCGTTCGCCCCAATTTTTATTTCCACTACCAACAACACCTTTTAAATGGTTGTGGTTTTCTTCTAAAAAACTAGAGACCGCAACCGGTACTTCTCCAAAGCCAAATGTTGGTGTTATAAGGATATAATCGAAATTCACATCATAATCAATATCCTGTAAATAAATTACATCTTCTTTGGGAATCTCACACATGTCTACAAATCTTTTACAATTTCCAGTCAATGAATAAACAATAATCTTCATTATTTCCTCACACTCCCATAAAAATATTTCCGAAATTATTTCCCGGAAATTTCTAACATATATTTATTATACACTCTATTTTTTATTTTTTCAACGATTATTTTCGCTTTGAAAATCCATGAAAATATTTTTCAAAATTTCTATACTTATTTAATATTTCATTAGTTCATTTATTACCTTTTAGACAAAATTATAGTGAAAAATATTATAGTAAAAAAAATTACTTAAGAATTTTTCACTTAAAATTTTGAAAAAAAGAACTCAGAACAAATAATATTGTTCAAAGTTCTCTTCTATAAATTTTTTAATTTATTCTATTAGATTTTCTTCTAGCAAATTCTGAGAAATGGAATTTATCGACTCTATGTCGACTTTCTGTATAATGAAGAAAATCAGTTCCTTCCGTATATACATCACTTCTTAGTACTGCGATATGTTTATGACCATTTAAGTCAATATATGTAGAATCTTCCTCGCTAACCGGTTCAATTTTAAAATCTTTATTTCCATATGAAATTTTTATACCTAAGTCATTTTCTAAATATTCATATAACGATTCTTCTACACGGTCTGTAGGTAATTCTCCAATTGCACTCTTTCTAATATAATCTTTATCTAATATTACTGCTTCGCCATCAACAATTCTTTGGCGAACTAAATAAATTAATTTTTCTCCACGTTTCACAAGACCAAGGCGTACTAGAAAATCTGGAGCCTCAACTTCTTCATTTACTATTACCTTAGTAGTTGCTTCAACGTCTTGGAATTGTCGACGTTCTTTAAAACTTAAAAGTCCTGTTACCGGTAGTCTATATCTATGAACATCAAGAACAATAGATCCCTTGCCTTGAATTTTATGGATATAGCCATTTTCTAATAATAATAACAATGCTTTTCTTATAGTTTCCCTAGAAACATCATATTCTCTTGCGAGTTCATTTTCACTCGGCAAAAGGGAATTAGACCTATATTGCCTATTTTCTATTTTTTCTCTTAACTCTAAATAGATCTTAAAAAACTTATTCATGATTTCCCCCAATATAAATAACTATATACGTATATTTTAACATAATTCACCTAAATATTAAATATTTTTTACTCAAAAACTTTTATAAATCCATCTATTTTTGTTAATTCCTGTAAATATGTAAACCAAATTAAAAACAAACCTCTTATCTTCTACAATATTAATGTGCTATAATGTTTAGTGGAGGTATTAATATGAATAAATACATACGACAAACATTAATTGTTTTTCAAAATTTTTCACTATTTATTAGTGCAATACTAGGTATAATATTTTACAATTGTTTTAACCTGGACTTTTATAAAAATTTCTATTCAAAAGAAAATTTAGCACCTAATATCAATACATCAAATGATGAATTAATAAATAATACATCAAATCTTTTAGATTATCTAAATAGTAAAGCTGAGCTGAATACATCATGGTTTACAGAAAAAGATATTCTACACATGAAAGATGTTAGAACACTTTATAATGTAAGTTTTTATACAATGATATTCTTCATAGTATTATTTATAATTACTACAATACTAATTATAATATTGTCTAAACACAAGACAATGTTCTACATTACTAGAACATTCAATAAAACATTATTAGCATTCATTATATTAATAATAGTTTTAGCTGGTATAATTTCATACAATTTTAATTCGTTCTGGATAAAATTCCATCAGTTATTATTCTCTAATGATCTATGGTTATTGAGTCCTGATGAATCCAATCTAATAAAAATGGTTCCCGAAGAATTTTTTATCAGTTTAATTACAACAATTATTCTGCATATATTATTGCTTTTTGTAGCACTTCTTGTTTTAAACAACATATTAAAAAAAAGATTTAGAAATATTTAATTTTTCCATACAAGATTTAAAATGTTATTTATAAGAAATATGTGATATAATAAGTCTTAGTTTAAAATAAATAAAATATGAAAGGATAAATTATGGCTCAAAATGATAAAAATGTTGTTACTGAAGATAAAGTAACATTTAGATTATGCGATGATTGTCTTGGTGTTAATCTTAAAACTTTAATCCCAAAATTGAAAAAGAAAGCACCTAATGCTGAATTCATCATAGGTTGTCAATCTTATTGTGGACCTGGAAGAACACAAACTTTCACACTTGTTAATAGTAGAATCTGTATTGCTGATACTGAAGTTGAACTAATGCCTTTAGTTGATGAAAAACTTAGAGACCGCATGAGTGCTGAAGATGAAGAAAAATACAGAAAACGTCTTGAACGTCGTCTTGAGCGTACTTTCTACTTTATTATTCCTGAAAATGTCACTATTAAAGTAGGGGAAGAGGTTGATTTAGGTAAAGAAGGAATCATTGCTCGTAAGGCCGGAAAATCTTATCTTGACGATCTTATTATCGAAGGTGAAGTAGATAATACTAAACCAGGAACATACGAATTAGTATATAAAGTAACAATTGATGATAAAGAGCACAAAAGAAAACGCCTTATCACTGTGGTTGATGAAAACGTATAATCAATATTCATAAATTTATAAAAGATTAAACCTATAGGAAAATACAAAGTTGTATAGTCCTATAGGTTTTCTTAGCTTTATTTTTAAAAATTAATACTGTTTTCATGAAAATAGCGTTTACTTTTTTTGTAAATGTGATATAATATAAGTAAAGAAATAGAAGTCGGAGGTTCTGATCATGGAAAACAAATATTCTAAAATTTTAGTCGCAGTGGACGGTTCTAAACAAGCTGAGTGGGCATTTACAAATGCTGTAGCTATAGCATTAAGAAATGAGGATGCAGAGTTATATATCGCGTCTGTAATTGATGCGACAATCGCAACTTCTGGTTTATCAGATCCATATATTTTCAACTCATTCTACAAACGTACTAAAGAATTAGTTGATAGTTATGCGGACGCTGCTAAAGAAGCTGGGCTAACAAAAGTATTCGGCATTGTTGAACAAGGTATTCCAAAAATTGTTCTTAGTGAAGACATCGTTGATGAAAAAGGTATCGACCTTGTAGTTTGTGGTTCTTCAGGATTAACTGGATTCAAACGTATGCTTATGGGATCAGTTTCTGAAGGTATCGTTAGATATGCTAAATCTGACGTAATCGTAATTAAACAAAGTTCTATCCCTCAAGATTTTGAAGCGGAAATTGCTAAAAAATTCCAAGAAGAACAAGAAAAATAAGTATCTCTAATATATTTAGATTAATGTTTGTTAATTTAAATTCATTTAAAATTTTTCCTTTTTTAAAAGAAATGACACATGCATTTCATGAGTCATTTCTTTCTTTTATTTCTTTATAAAATTCACAAACAAAAAAAGAGAGTGAGTCAAAAATCACGATTTCTAAGAAATCGATCTTTTCGAATCATTCTCATTATTTTTAGTATATCTTCTTCACTTTCAAACTATTATAATTCAATGCAGCAAGTTGAACAGAATTCGGTCCGAAATACTTAGTATAGTCATGGAGCTGTTGTTTAGCATCATAAATATAAACTCTATCACCTATTTGTTCTTCTTCACCTATTTCTACAACTAAGTGACTCATCATAGTCGAATAAATACTTCTATCTTTTCCATTAATTATACAAGTTTTTCCTTTTAATCTATCTCTCAGTATTCCATCTCCATAACCAATATTAACGACCCCTACTTTCTTATCGTCATCAGCTATATACGAATTAGAATATCCTATGCATTCACCTTTATTTAACGTTACTATATTAATTATTTCACCATAAACGGTAATAGGGTTTTTAATAACTAAATTCTTAAGAGCTACTGGATTTTCCTTGATATTATATGGCATAGCTCCATAAAGAATTATACCTAATCTCTGGTGAGTTGTTTTTTCAAATGAACCATCACGTAAAAATGAGGCACTATTTTGCAAGTGGACTACTTCAAAATCATAATCTTTTTGCACTTTATCAAGAACATTTAATACTAACTCTTTTTCTTTTTCATAGAAACCATCAAACTCATCTGCAAATGAAAAATGAGACCAAAATCCTTTTAATTTTAGTTTGTTTTCTTTGCAGAAATTTATAATTTCTAGCACTTCTTCCAGATTTCTTGCTCCTGCACGTCTCATACTACCCGCAAATTCCAACTGCAACGTTAAATCTTTCAGTCTTTCAATATTTTCTTTTAAATATTCAAGACTCGCTATATTTATCTCGATATTGTATTCTCTTGCTAATGCAAAGTCATAAGTTGGATTTAAAAGAAAAATATTAGCATTCTCACCAAGTGTTTCTCTTATTATCTTGCACTCTTCTTTTTTTGTCGTAGCAAAATAATTAATTCCTACTTCTGAGTATAATTTTACACACTCTCGTAAATCTAAATTATACGCATTATTTTTAACTACAGCTATTATATCCTGTGCCTGTTCTTTTAAATTAATAGCATTTTGTCTTATATTATTATAATTTAACTCAATTATTGCCATAAAGATCCTTTCTTAGATAAAAGGAAGTGACTCAAAAATCGTGATTTTGAGAAATCGATTTTGTTAAGTCACTCCTACAAAGTTTATTAGATATCTAAAAAGTTAACATAAAGCGAATTTAGATATCAATAAACCACTACATTCATGAGTTCTCATATAAACTTTTTAAAAGTTTTGAACTTTTGGGTTAACTTCTATTTTATATTACAAAGTTATTTATTATAGTATCTCAATATACCAAGATAATATTGAACCCCTACTTTTAATATTTTTTCATCGAAGTTGAAAGTTGGTGTATGCAGTCCTGAAACATAGTTTTTCTCTTCGTTTCTCAAACCTAAAAAGCTATAGTTTATAGGAGAAAGCCTACTGAAGAATGAGAAATCTTCTCCATACAGATAAGCTTCCTCTAACTCAATATAGTCGATATTTTCTTTTTCTATAACTTCTCTAATTACTTGATAAGGAGCTTCATCATTAATTACCGCTGGATATCCTTCAGCAAAATCAACACGAATACTTGCACCAGTAAGATGCTCAAGTCCTACACGTGTATTTTCAATCGCAGCTTTAATTGTCGCTAAATCTTCCATACTGTATGTTCTAATCGTTCCTTCCAGATATGCATTCTCAGCAACGACATTCATCGCATCCCCACCGTACATTTTACCGATATGAATAATGTTAGTATTACGTGCTTTAGTATGCAATGCATTAAGCTTTAACATCTCCTGGAAGAACATTGTAGCTACATTAAGAGCATCGATTCCAGTATTTTTCAAACCAACATGCGCCGCACGTCCTTTAATATAAATTCTATATTCATTAGCACTGGCCATAATTTCTTTTGGTTTAGAAACAATATGACCTTCAGGATAATCTGGATTCATATGCAGGGCATAACTTGCTACAATATTATAAGGTGAAAAATCAAAATCATTGATTAATAAATTTCCACCGCCGAAAGTTTCTTCAGCAGGTTGGAATACAAAAATACTATTTACCTTTGTAGTATTATTTTTGTAATAATCAGCCGCTTCTATAACACTTCCTAAAAGCATAGTCGTATGTCCATCATGACCACACGCGTGCATTACGCCATCATTATTTGATTTAAAATCAACATCATTTTCCTCTGAAATAGGAAGTGCATCAATATCAGCTCTAAATAAAATCGTATCTTTAGTTTCCATACTAGCTTTAAAAATCACTACTAATCCTGTCTCAAGCGCTTCTTGATATTCTATATCGTATTCTTTTAAAACACTAGCAATAAATTCTTTTGTTTTATACTCTTCCAAAGATAACTCTGGATTTTGGTGCAAATGTCTACGCCATGATGTTAAATTCTCTTCAGTAATTACTTTCATCTTTTCTTCCTACTTTATTATAAGTTTCTTAATTCTGCAATAATGTCTACTTTTTCTTCTGCAACTTCACTACGTGTTTTAATTACTCGTGCCGGTACTCCCGCTACAACATCACCACTAGCTACATCTTTTGTTACTACACTTCCAGCTGCAACAACGGCATTATCTCCGATTTGTACACCTTCTAATACTACCGCATTAGCACCGATAAGAACATTGTTCCCTACACGTACTGGCGTTGCATTAGCTGGTTCAATAACTCCTGATAATACAGATCCAGCACCAACATGAGAATTTTCCCCAACTTCAGCACGTCCACCTAAAATAGCATTCATATCAATCATAGTGTTTTTCCCAATTTTTGCCCCGATGTTAATAACAGCCCCCATCATAATAACCGCGTTATCTCCGATACTAACATGTTCACGAATTGAACATCCTGGTTCGATACGAGCGTTAAACTGAGTTAAATCGATCATCGGTACACCACTATTACGTCGATCATTTTCCACACGGTGATTTACTACAAGAGCTTTGTTAGCTTCGTAAAATTCCACCCAATCAGCGAAATCCGCAAAAATAACTTTTGAGTTTCCTTCACCATAAACTTCTAATGTTTCTGGAAATTCTACTTCAGCGTTAAAATTAACGTAAACTTTTACAGGTGTTTTCTTTTTAGATGTTGCTATAAATTTAATAATCTCTTCTGTTGATTTCATTTCTTTCTCCTATTATCTATATGATTTTTTTCTATTTTATATTTAATTTTTACATATGTCAATCTAACTTTATTATAGTATTTTTAATTTAAGTGGTATACCAACCACTCTACTTATGAATATTTCTATAAACTTCATAAGGAGGACTCAATAAAACATCTTATAGTATAACTTTGAGTCGCTTCTGACTTTATTATTCTATACCTAGTACATCTTTCATAGAATATAATCTAGGTTCTTCAACACTGTTAAGCCACTGTGCAGCTGTAACAGATCCTTTTGCGAACATTTTTTTACTTAATGCTGTATGTTTAATTTCAATTACCTCATCCTCACCAGCAAAAATCACTTCATGTTCGCCTACTATAGTTCCACCACGAACTGCATGAATTCCAATCTCTTTTTCTTGGCGTTTCATATCTCCATGACGACCATAGACTCTATTATAATCTTCTACGTCTTTAACCGCATCTACTAACATTTTTGCAGTTCCACTAGGTGCATCAACTTTTTTATTGTGGTGTTTTTCAATAACTTCTATATCATATCCTAGTAATAACTCACTAGCTTTTTTCACTAACTCGACTAAGACATTTACTCCTAGGCTGTAATTCCCAGCGTAAACTACTCCAACATGAGTTGCTAGTTCATCGATTAATTCTAATTCTTCTGTAGTATGACCAGTTGTCGCTATTACAACCTTCGTTGCTGTACGTTTAGCATATTCAACTAGAGATGCAGTCCCTGCGTGATGAGAAAAATCAATAATCACATCAGCAACCTTCTCTAAACCTTTATATGAAGTATAAGTTGGAAATTTCTCTTCTAATAATTCTCGCCCTACTCCTGCAACAATTTCTAAATCAGTACTATCTTGAATATAGTTTTTTAGAACTTGTCCCATCGTTCCATTATAACCGCTTAATAAAACTCTCATTTTTACTCTCCTTGTAGTGAATTAAGTCTTGCAATCTCTTGCTCTAATCTTGTTGCTAATGTTGGAGCAACGTGTGTCATAGGTAGACGGTAATGACAAGCTGATTTTCCAATTAATTCTACACATTTTTTAACTGGCATTGGGTTTGGTTCAGCAAATAACATGTGGATGAAGTCTAAATATTTAAGTTGAAGAGCGAAAGCTTTATCCACTTGTCTTTCTAAAGCATATTTACACATTAAGTGCGTAGCTTTTGGATAAACGTTAGCTAAAACAGAAATTGTTCCTTTACCACCCGCTAAAATAATCGGTACATTAATATCGTCATTTCCTGAGTAAATATCAATTTTCTCACCTACTAAGTTTCTAACTGCTAAAGTATGAGCGATGTCACCTACAGCATCTTTATATGCCACGATGTTTTTGTGTTGAGATAAGTGTAAAATAGTCTCAGGCGCCATAACTTGTCCAGTTCTTCCTGGTACATTATAAAGTACGATTGGTAAATCAACACTATTAGCAATTGCTTCAAAGTGCTCGATTAAACCTTGTTGACTAGTTTTGATGTAGTATGGTGTTACTACTAATAATGCATCTGGTCCTAATTTTTCAATCTCTTGGCTTAATCTAATTGAGTGAGCCGTATCGTTAACCCCACTACCTGCGATAACTGGCACTCGTCCTGCTACTCTATCAATAGCGAATTTAATAACCGCTACTTGTTCATCATCAGGCATAGTTGAACTCTCACCAGTAGTTCCCGCTACGATAATCGCGTCTGTTCCTTCACTAATTTGAAATTCGATTAACTCTCCAAACGTATCATAATCTACACTTCCATCCTCTAAAAATGGTGTTACTATTGCTACTCCGCTTCCTGTATAAATTGTCATAATCTTGTTCTCCTCATATCTATGTTATTTTTGTGTATTTTTAATAATATTTTTTATTTTATTTTTTGAATTAAACGTCTTGTCTAATTAAATCTTCTAAAGTCTCACCTTTTACTACTAGGCGGCTAGTTCCGTCTTTTACAAATACTACTGGTAACTTCGGTAATCTATTGTAGTTACTACTCATACTATAGTTATATGCTCCAGTCGATGATACTAATAGTAAGTCACCTTGCTCAGCTTTAGGTAAATTCGCATCCATTACTAGCATATCTCCAGACTCACAGCATTTACCAGCAACTGTATAAGTTGTATCTGCTTCTTCATTCATCTTGTTTGCTAGCATAGCCTCATATTTTGCTTTATATAATGCATAACGAGGATTATCTGCCATACCTCCATCAACAAACACGTATTCACGACCAGCAAAAGTTTTCTTAACTCCACCAACACTGTATAATGTGCTACCTGCGTTACATGTTAAACTTCTACCAGGTTCAATAACTACCTTAGTTAGATCTAAGCCAAAATTATCACTTTCACGTTCAACCACTTCGATATACTCTCTTAAAAACTCAGCAAGTTCAAAAGGGCTATCTTCTTGAGTATAATAAACTCCAAAACCTCCACCTAGGTTAAGAACACTTATAGCTAAACCTAATCTTTCTTGAACTCTTCTAGTAAATTCCATAACCACTTTTACAGCTTCGAAAAATGAAGTTTTCTCAAAAATTTGTGAACCGATGTGTGAATGGAATCCTACGAAGTTAAGATTGCTTTGTTTATTAATATCTGTGATTAAATCATAAATCGACTCATCATATACTGAATAACCAAATTTTGAATCATCTTTTGCTGTTTTGATATATTCATGAGTATGAGCATCGATACCAGTATTAATTCTTAGAAGTACATCTACAGTATTTCCACTCTCTCTTACGATTTCATTAATCATTTCATATTCATAGTCGTTATCTATAACGATAGTTCCTACTCCAACTTCAAGAGCATATTGTAATTCTTCACGAGTTTTATTATTTCCGTGGAAATAAGCTCGTTTCATATCATAACCAGCTTTGTATGCCGTATGAATCTCACCAAGTGAAACCACATCAACACCTAAGCCCTCTCTACTCGCGATTCTTAATACCTCTAAACAACTAAAAGCTTTCGATGCGTAAAGAACTTCTGTATTGAACTTCGAACTTTTAAAATTATTAATAAAAGTTCTACATTGGTTCACTAACATATTTTCATCATAAACATAAAGTGGTGTACCATATTGAGCTTTTAACTCACTTACTCCAACTCCTGAAATATTCAGTTCACCATTTTCTACCGTCATACCATCAAATAATCTCATTACTTTCTCCTTCAAATAAGTTATAAAAAATAGACTACAAGAACAAAAGGTCCTTGTAGTCTAGCTTATAATTCTATCCTATTCCTCTTGCCCTTATTATAAAAAGCTCACCATGAAGAAAATGGGCATTTTCTAATGACAGTGTTATGCCTATTCGACATAACCCCAGTGAATTTAATCACTTCGGCGATGCTACCTTTTAAATTAGTCATCGCGGCCTCTTTTTATAATACTTATCTATTTACGTTATAAAAATGATATCACGTTTTAAAATTATTGTCAATAGTTTTCAGAAAATTTTTATAATATTCTATTTTTGCACCATGTATATACACAATTAATAATAGTTGTAATTAACTTTTAAAACAACTATAATATACACATATTAAAAGAAGACGGCAAACTTCACTGCTTCTTACTAAAATAACAAAAGGAAGATAAAATATGATTGACTTCTCAAAAAACGACAACTTAAATAAAATTATTAGTGACAATGACATAGCGATTATTCAATACGGAAGTGCCACATGTATGCCATGTCACTCAATAAAAAACAGAATTACTACGTGGCAAGAAGATCACAAAGATATTCCAACATACTATATTTCACTAGAAGAAAATATGGAAATTGCTGCACAGCGAGGCATTCTTTCAGCACCAACTGTAGAAGTATATATCGAAGGAAGACTATCTATTCAAAAAAGTGGCTACTTTAGCTTGGATGAGATTCTAGACAAAATAAGTGCTGTAAGTGAACAGATAAAATAAAAAAGAAAGATAAGAAATCACCGAGCTCCTACGGAATTCGGGACTTCTTATCTGTTATCATTGTACTATGAGTCAAATAAAATAGTAACATAAAAAAGAGATGTTAATCCCACACAGTTTATTAGATTTCTAAAAAGCTTTTATAAAGCGAATTTAGATATCAAAAAACACTGCGGTTATGAACTCTCATATAATTATTTAAAATTTGGAGATTTCGAATCACCTTTTATCTTTTATTTACATAATCTTAAAAATATAATTTTAATTCTAAATATTATAAAAATATCTTTTCTGATGAGATTTGTAATGCTATAATAAAAGTAGGCTACTTGCCCGGAAGGGAGGTGTTTATATGGTTGATATATTCATCCAAATCCTTGTTGGGCTATTAGTAGGTGTTATTCTCCTATTTATAGAATATTTTTATTTCCTAAATGATAAAAACAACAAGAAGAAGTAGTCGTATTTAGGCACGACGTACATGTGTCACTTCATGTATGAATATATATTAGCTTACTAAAATGAGTGTGATAGTACATATAAAAAAGCAACTGAATCCGCATTTCAGTTGCTTTTCGTGTTTATATGTGAATATATTCATCCAATTCACTTAAGTACATTCTAACACATTCATTTTCTCCTTGTCAATTAATTTGAAGGATAGGATATAGTAAAATTATTACATTAATTCCCAAAGTAAATTTCAGTTAAAGTAAACATACTGAAATTTACTTTAAAACTAGTTTTTATCTGGAAATTAACCTTTTATAATTAACCAAATTTGACTAAGAACAAAATTTTGTCTAACTTTTTGAGTACAGTACCCTTTTACTACTTTATCTTATCATACTTACACCACAACAAACCTACTTGCTAGTTTGTATACTTGTTTGATTTCCTTAGTTTCTAATTTCCAAGTTTTTAATTCTTCTTTTATTAACTCTGGGAATTTTCTACTTATATCCCTTAATGCATTTCCTACTGATTTTCTTACATATTCACTAGTATCTTCTTTTAATGGGGCTATTCTTTTTATTGCTTCTTGCGGATTTTCTTTGAAATATGGTCTACTAGTCCATATCCTTAATCCTTCTGTAACAGCTCTTCTCGTATTAGGATTATCAGACCTTAGCCACTCATCAATTACAGAGATTGAATTTTCATAACCTTTATTTTTACAATATTCATCGAATGCTTTCGCAAGTACCTCTTGCACTCTCCAATTATCATCTTTAGATACTTCATCCCTCATAAAAGTTAGAATCTCGCTATCATTTGATAAATATCCGAAAAGAAACACACCGTACATTCTAACTTGGTATACTTTTGATTCGTATGATAAGAAAGCCAACTTCTTAATGTAAGCTCTATCGTTATTTTTATAATCAGCCAAGGCTCTCTTCTCTTCTTCCTTAAATCCGCTCTTTATTAGAGAAAATTCTTGTTCTAGGCTTTTAATATATTCGTTCAACTAATGTCACCACCTTATTATCATAAAAAAGCATATAGAATGTTAGTCACTCTATATGCTTAAGGATGATTTGCTAAAATTAGTTGTTAGCTTTTAAGAAATCAACAGTTTTTTGGATTACTAACTCACCACGTAAGTCTTCAACACTAATACGTTGTTTGATTCCTTCTTCAGTCATGTTGTACATAGTAGCAAGTTCTTTAACTTCTGCATCGATGTCAGCTTCTGTTACTTCAACTTTTTCTACTTCAGCGATTTCACCTAGTACGAATGAAGTTTTGATTTTGTTTTCAGCGTCTGATTTCATTTCTGCTTTAAGATCAGCTTCACCTTTTCCAGTGAATTGCTCATATAAGTCGAATGATAATCCTTGACGAGATAAGTTTCCAGTGAATTGTTCGAACATAGAGTTAACTTCTTGTTCTACTAATTTTTCTGGTACAGAAACTTTTGCGTTTTCTACAGCTGTAGAAATTACTTTATCAGAGTAAGATTTTTCTGCTAAGTTTTCTTTTTCTAATTTGATTTCTTCTTTTAATTTTTCTTTGTATTCAGCTACAGTTGAAGCTGCTTCTTTAGAAAATTCTTTAACGAATTCGTCAGTTAATTCTGGTAAAACTTTTTCTTTTACATCGTGAACTGTAACTTCGAATTTAGCTGCTTTACCTGCAAGGTCAGCTACTTGGTAGTTTTCTGGGAATGTTACGTTAACTTCTGTGTCAACTGGTGCAACTTTTCCTTCTAATTGTTCTTCGAATCCAGGGATGAATGAACCTGAACCTAATTCTAATTCGTAACCTTTAGCTTCTCCACCTTCAAAAGCTTCGTCTCCGATGAATCCTTTAAAGTCGATAACTACGATATCACCTTTTTTAGATTCTCCTTCTTTGATTTGCCATTCAGCTTGACGGCTTAATAAGCTATCTAATCTTTCTTCTACATCAGCATCTGTAACTTCTACTGATTCTTTTTCTAATCCAAGGTTTTTGTATTCACCTAATTCAACGTTTGGTTTAACAGTAACAACTGCTTCGAATTTAACACCTTCTTCTTTGCTGATTTCTTTAACATCGATATCAGGCATAGCTAATGGTGAAACTTCTAATTCATCGATAGCTTTTGTATAAGCTGCTGGTAATACAAAATCTACTGCATCTTGGAATAATGCTTCTTCACCGTACATTTTGTTGAATACGGCTCTTGGTAATTTACCTTTTCTGAATCCAGGTGCATTAACACGTTTAACTGCACGTTTGAATGCTTGGTCTAATCCTTTCGCAAATTCTTCTTTTGTTGCTGAAAAAGCGATAACTACTTTTCCATCTTCTTTATTTAAAATTTGTGACATTTATTTTTCCTCCAAAAATACTTTTAAGTATCATCAAAAATGTTAGTATAAAAATACTAAAAACTCTTGATTAATTATATAGTAAATAGCGTAAAAAGTCAATCGTTACATATTCAAATTATTGTTTTTAAGAGTAAGTTAAATAGTTTCAAAAAATTATTTAACCCACTCTCATTTAATAATAAATTTCAAAAAAATTGTAATACTTCTATACTTTTTATCTACCAATTAGTTGTTTACTAAATTCTTTTATCAATTTATCATTTTCTCTGTAATTAGGATAGTATTTTCCTAACAATGTATAAAATCTCGGTGTGTGATTTGTTTCTAACAAGTGAGTAAGTTCGTGAACAATAGTATGTTCCAAACACTCTATTGGATATTTTACAAGTTCGTAGTTTATCCAGATTCTTTTCGCTTCGATATTACATGTTCCCCAACGTGTTTTCATCTTTTTAATTCTAAGTTGTTCAGCATGAACATTCATAATCTTTTCATACTTACTAAGAAACTTCAAGCATTTATTATAAACAATCTTTCTAAGTTCCCTCATTACTATTTGTTCTCTATCTTGGTATTTATCTTTAACACTTAGAATTAACTTATCATTAGAAAGAGTTACCTTATTTTTATCTCCCAATCTAACTTCTAAAGTTAATTCTTTCCCGAAAACATAATGTTTTTCACCTGTTACATAGTTTTTAACAGTATGACCATTCTTCAAGATATTTGTTCTTCTAAGTTTTATCTCATCTATATTTTCTTGAACAAGTTCTTTTATGATATAGTTAGGTGTTCTTGGAGGGGCACTCACTACTATATCAGCATTTTTTTCAACTTTTAAATAGATGTTTTTCATTTTTCTTCTGTATTTAACAGTGACGATTAAATCATCTACAGTTATTACTCTTTGCATGCTACCCCTCCTCTATATTTTATTATTTTAACTCACAACCTACCAATGCAGTACCAACTCTTATATGAGTCGCACCTTCTTCAATTGCAATTTTATAGTCGTTACTCATGCCCATAGATAAAAACTCACATGATGCATATGGTAAATTCAACCCTTTTACTTCATCACGTAACTGTCTTAATCTTCTAAAGCAATTACGTAGTATTTCTTCATCTTCAACAAAAGGTGCCATAGTCATAAGTCCAACAACTTTTATTTTTGAATATTGTTCCAATGATTTAATAAAGTCAATGGCTTCTTCTGAAGTTAAACCATGTTTACTCTCCTCTCCAGAAACATTCACCTGTACAAAACATTTAATTTCTTTTTCTGCACGTTTTTCGATTTCTTTAACTAAGCTATCTCTATCTAATGCGTGGAAATAATCAACCTCATTAATTACATCACGTACTTTTCGTGTTTGTAAACTTCCGATTAGATGCCAAGTCTTATCAGAATATTTACCCTTTCTTTCAACATAATTTTGTGGACGATTTTCAGCAAAATCAATAATTCCAGCTTCTATCGCCTCTTCAACTCTAGTATCAGTAACATATTTAGTTACCGCTATTAACTTCACTTCATCAGCATTTCTTCCTACTTGTTTACAAGTTTCCACTATTTCTCTTGTTATTGTCTCAAAATTTTCTCTAACGTTCATTTTCTCTCCTACTTATTTTCTTTAAACTCTTTCTAATTTTATTATAACATGATGCTTATTATTTTGTTATAAATTAGTGAAACTAATAAAAAAATCCGAAGAAACTGAATTCCTCGGAAATTATGCTTCACGCTTATATTTTTCTGAATTTCGTATTAATATTATTCTTAACCCTAAGAAGGAGTATATTATACAACTAATAAATAATATACCTAAACTAAAGATTAATAGTAATATACTGTACACTAAAAAAAGAAATGCCACTATATTGTGATTTATTCCCTTTTTAAAAATCACAAAAAGCAATAGTAAAAATAAAACTACTAAAAGTGCAAAGTATAACCATGCAAGTTGTCCCATAATTTGAAAGATAAAATGCATATCTTTTGTAGAGACATTAGCACTATCTTGAGTAAGGCGCGTTTGTTCACGAATCTGATCAACAATTTTAGTTCTTAAATACTCATTTCCTACATACTCTCGAAACAGATTGATCATACCTCCAACAAACCCGATGTATACTACATAAACTACACTAGAGATAAGTAATAATATCTTCTCTAATTTGTCAAAATGCATTAATTTCCACCTTTATCCTTACACTTAGCGCAAGTACCATAAAATGATAGAGAGTTGTCCTGAACTTCAAATGAATATTCTTTCTTCATATATTCAATAAGTTTGTTAAATATAGGATTTGATACTTTCTCTATATTATTACAGTTAGTACAAATTAAATGATGGTGTAGTTCATCATCAACAGATTGTCTTAAATGATATTTAGAAACACCATTACTGAAAGAAATTTTCTCTAAGATTTTTAATTCATAGAAAATATCTAAAGTTCTATAAACTGTAGCAATACCGATATCTGGTGTTTTCTCTTTTAAAATAAAGTATAATTCTTCAGCACTAAGGTGCTGTTCATCATTTTCTACTAAAATCTCAACAATTTTTTCCCTTTGAGGTGTTAGTTTATATGGTGATTGTTGAATTATTTTAATTATCTCATCATAAATAGTCATATATTATTTTGCACCTTTCCTATTTTTTAAGTAAGATAATGCAAGCATAGTCTTACTATCAGTTATAACATTATCATCTAAAAGTTTGAATGCTTCTTCAATTTTGTATTTTCGTAAATTAATGAATTCATCATCATCTGGATTCTGTTCTCCAGCATACTCTAAATTATCAACATAATATATAGTGATCAATTCTGAACTATAACCAAGAGCTACATGCACGTCACATAGCATTTCTAGTTTCTCTTCTTCAACCACATATCCTGTTTCTTCTTGTAATTCACGAATAGCGGCTAATTTCTTATTATCTTCTCCAGGCTCTAATTTACCTGCAGGAATTTCTAAAGTTACAGCTTCGATAGCTTTTCTATACTGCTCAACCAGAATAACCTCATCGTCTTTTGTTAAGGCTAATATTGCCACTGCCCCTCTATGATTTATCAGTTCACGTGTTGAAGTTTCTCCGTTTGGCAAAGTAACAGTATGTACTTCTAAATCAAGAACTTTACCTTCGAATATTTTCTCTACTTCAATAGTTTTTTCTTCTAAATCTATTTTCATAATTTCCTCCATCTCTTTACAAAGTATATTCTTCTAGATCATGTGCAATCTTCACACTACATTTATCGCATAGCGACTCTACAGCATCTTTTTCAATATTTCTATCGTATCTTGCACTAATATGTGTTAAAAATAAATTTTCAACCTTACTATTTTCTATCATCTTCTCAACATCTAGTATGCTCAAATGATAATTTTTTCTCGCGTGATGTGCATCTTCTTTTAATAAGTAGGTGCACTCTGTAATAATAATATTACTATTTTTAACAAATTCATCCAATCCTTCAAAGTATCTTGTATCTGGTATAATCGAGATTTCTTTTCCAGGTTTATCTTCAGATAAAAATTCACTTGAATTATACACCTTACCATTAAATTCGAAAGTATCTGATTCCTTTATTTCTCTATAAAAAGGCCCTGGCATAATTCCTAATTCTCTTAACTTATCTACATCTAAGCTCCCTTTTTGTTTTTTAAATATAATTTTATACCCAAAACATTCAACATTATGGGCTAATGGATAGCTAAAAACAGTAACAGTTTTATTATCTATTATACACTGTTCACTAGAAATTTCAATATATTCCACGCTATAAGAAAGTGAACAATGTGTGAACATCATGTTCTTTTCTATAAAATCTTTAATCCCTACTGGCCCATAAATAGTAACCTTTGAAGCATTCGTATCTAAAAGAAAACTTCTAGAAGATAAAAAACCAATTAACCCTAATACATGATCAGCATGAAGATGGCTAATAAAAATTTTAGTTATTTTGGTTGGCTTAATGTTTGTTTTTAAAATCTGATGTTGAGTCGCCTCTCCACAGTCAAACATCCAACACTCTTTTAGTTCTTGCATAAAGTTAAACACAAAACTCTGTGTATTTCTAAATTTTGCAGGAAGCCCAGCTCCTGTTCCTAAAAATTGTACTTCCATCGTATTCCTCTACTTTAAAATTAATAATGGTGGCCTAAAAAGATATTCCATTTAAGCCACCTTATGTAAGTTATAGTTTTACTACAAAAATCTGTGCATCTTGTAAGCAAGTTATTACATGCTCTACCCCTGCTGGAATTTCTAATAGTTCAAATTCATTTACAGTCTCAACCTCTTCTTCAAAAGAAACTGTAATCTTTCCGCTAATATTCAATAATAAAATATTTTTATCATTGCTATATGAGTCTGTTTGATTCCCTACTTTTAGATTCATATGTACCACTTGATATTTATCATTTTCTAATATAATACCACCTAATAGTGCATTTTTATCTAATTTTACTTTTTTCATAATCTTATCTTCCTTTACGTTTATATAACCCGTCTTCTTCAATCATAATTAATTTATTCTTGAACAGTCTTCCTACGGCACGTTTGAAACTTCCCTTACTCATTCCAAACACTGCTTTAATTTCTTCTGGATCTGATTTATCTGTAAACTCACAATACCCGTTATTTTCAATGTAATCCATGATAGCTTGACCATCAGCATCCATTCTTTCATGAGCTCGAGGTAAGAATGAACCATTAATTTCTCCGTTATCTTTAACACCAATAACACGCAGAGTAACTTTTTCTCCTAAACGTGGTTCTTTTTCACGTTCACTTTCATGTACAAACACTTTATAACCGTCTTTTGTTAATAGGAATGTCCCAACTCGCATTAAACGATATGGATAAGCTTCTATATCTTTATTTTTCATATTTCTAGTTGCTTTCGAATAAAGCGATGCTACTATTGTTTCTGTTGCTAAACGTGCAAATAATTGTCCACTAAAATCACGACGTAAAGTAATAAATAGTTCATCACCTTCTTTAGGCCAAACACTTCTTAATTTTGGTAAATCTTCACCTAAAAGCGGAATTTCACGAGAAAATCCAATATCAAGACCTACTCGATCTTCCTCTACTTTTACTACTTTACTAAACGAATAATCTCCAACCGTAACTTCTGGAATATTAGGTGTTGCGAATAATTTCCCACTACGTGAAGGGTATACGAACATTGAATATTCTTCTCCAATTTCGTAATCATCTAAACTTTCTACGTCAGATTCATTACAGCTAATTTCTTCTTCATTCGGTCCTTTAAAAACTAATGATGAACTTTTCTTTTCTACTAGCTCTAAAAAATGGATTTCTCCAGTAATAAATTTTATATCTTCTCTTTCCATCAAGTACCTCTTTCTTTTATTTATTGTATAACTTCTTACAGCATTGTTACTAAATTTCATCTCATAAAAAAAGGTTGATACCTAATATCAACCTTTAAATTAATCGGAAAAAGTAGTATCAGGGCGTACTTACTTAACCATATTTTTTATTTGTTTTAATTGATTTACTCTTATTTCCTTTGGAAGGAATCTTCTTATTTCATCTTCATTATACCCAACTTGTAATCTCTTATCATCAACAATGATAGGTCTTCTAAGCATTCCCGGATTATCTTGAATAACTTTATATAATTCTTGAATTGACATACTTTCAATATCCAAATTCAATTTTTGGAAAGTTTTCGATCTGAATGAGATTATATCTTCTGTTCCGTGCTCCGTGATAGACAAAATGTCTTTAATCTCATTTGTTGTCAGAGCTTCTGAAAAAATATTTCTTTCCACAAAGTCTATTCCATTTTCAATAAGCCAAGCTTTCGCTTTTCTACAAGAAGTACAACTTGGCGATGTAAACAACGTAACTACCACCAGCACTCACACTCCTTTATAAAAATAACATTAATATTTTTATAATTCTATATACTCCTATAATTATACTACATATATTATAGTTTTACAATATACTATTGAAAAAATATTTTAATTTGTCAACTAAAAACACTTATTTTACATTGTTTTACAGTTGACTATCCTTGTAGACACAACCTTTATGTTCTACCCTTACATTTTTATATTTGATTAGTTAAAATAAATCATATAATAATACACTCTATTACTACTTTACATAGTCTTACTATCTTATTATAAACTTTGTAATTAAAATTTAAATTAAATATTATCGATAATTTCTAAATTTTTTTTATCAACTTAACTAAATTGACAATGACTTTCATGTATGATATTATATAATTATGCCAGCATGGCGGAATTGGCAGACGCACTGGACTCAAAATCCAGCGATGGCAACATCGTGCCGGTTCGACCCCGGCTGCTGGTATAATGATTAAGACAAGGTTTTTAAGCCTTGTCTTTTTTATATGTAAATACCTAATTATTAATAACTACCACCCTCTAAGAATTTAAAAAATCAATAGCTTTTTGATATTTTTCTTTTCTCTTTATATCTTTTTCAGTGACTTTCGCTAATCTTGTTAAGTCTGAATTATGACGTAAGTCTGCTAATTTCACTGCTCTAGCAAGTTTATTTTTCTTTACTGAATTTAAATAACTTTGATAGTCTTCTCCCCTCTTTTTAGTTATAATATCAACTGCTTCTATAACTTCTTTAGAAAAGCCATACTCACCCAAATCTTCTAATGTTAGTTCTGTATCTTCAATAATATCATGAAGATATGCTACTGCTTTTTCTTCATCTGTTTTTACAAAACTAGCCACCTTTTCAGGATGTTTTATATAAGCTTCTCCAGCTTTATCGACTTGTCCTAAGTGGGCTTTTTTAGCTATTTCATAGGCTTTTTCACTTTGAAATGGTTTCATATTTTTATTATATACTCACCTATTTTGTTAGTCAAACCATAATAACATGAATTGTCAAACAATTCTTTGTTATAAAACCTCTATTCAACTATATACTCAGCAGTTATTTCATTTAACTATTTTGCTTTACAAGATAACCTGTTTATGATAGTATTATGTATAACAAGATAGCGTAAATCAATAACTTTTTTTATTAATAAATAGAGACTTAAGAAAGGAGTTACAGAATGGAGATAAACACTTCCCAAATACTAAAAGGTACATTAGAAGCATGTATTTTACAGCTAATAAAAAATAAAGAAATGTACGGCTACGAAATAACTGAGCAACTTTCCAATTATGGGCTCGATATGGTTGCCCAAGGAACTATCTATCCTCTACTTTTAAAATTAGAAAAGGAGCATATGGTCACTAGTTACTTAAAGGAGAGTACCTCTGGACCTCCTAGAAAATATTATTCAATTACCAAAAATGGTGAAGAGTATATAAACTCATTTAAAAATGTATGGGGAAATATAAGTACTACAATAACAAAAATTTTAGAAAATAAATAACGCCCACAGGGAGAAATTATTATGAACATCACTGATTTAATGAAACAAAATAACAAACTTAGATCACAACTTAATAAAGATAATAAGAAATATTATGAAGAACTTTTAGTTGCTTGTCGGATAAAAAATAATACAAAAAAAGAATCAGAACTAGAAATTGAATTGCTAGAAATATTACAAGATTTAATACTATATCAAAAACAAGGAAAAAGTTTTACCGATGTTTTTGGAAATGATATAAACAAATTATCTTCATCAATACTTGTAGAACTTCCAAAAGAAAACAAAGTGAAAATATTCAGGTTTTCTCTAGTTTATCTTTTAATATTAATTATTAGTTCTTTAATACCATCTGTATTTTCTAGAACTATCCAACCAGTTTTAACACTATTATCTATAACATTATTGGTATTATGCTTATACCTACCAATTTATAAAAAAACAGAGAAAAATAAATGGTTTATACATATTTCTTCGTTAATTATATTTGAGATTTCTTTTATTCTAATACCTATTCTAAATAAATTAAAGCTACTTCCAGAGTATCTTTCTCTAGAAGTAACAGTATCAAGTAACTTCTTATACTTATTTGGAATTTTTAGTGCACTTTCTTGCATATACATTTTTTTAACTTTTAAAAAATACTATTCTAAAAAGATATAGTAAACTAGCTCGACTATTCTATTTGTCGAGCTAATTTTTATAAAAGTTCACCTAAGAGAAATAATTTTAATTTAAAAATAACATTTTTTCTATTGAATAATTTTTTTAAACCTGTTATAATAGTAAAACATTATTTTAGGAGAGAAGCCATGAATAACTCAATTTTTGATAAATTAAAACATGCCGAACAAGGTGCTAAACTTAGTATTTTATCATATTTGCTACTTACAGTATTAAAACTTGGCGCTGGTATATTTTTTAAATCATCCGCACTTGTTGCCGATGGTATTAACAATGCTACCGATGTAATTTCATCAGTTTGTGTCCTAATCGGTTTGAAAATTTCTAGAAAACCAGCAGATGAAGATCACCTTTATGGTCACTTCAGAGCCGAGCTTATATCGACATTAATAGCTTCATTCATTATGCTATACGCTGGAATTGAAGTAGTAATATACGCGATAAAAAAAATCATTTCAGGAACGATTGAACAACCTAGCATACTTTCTGCAGTTGTAGCATTTATAGCTAGTGTAATTATGCTTGGTGTTTATTTCTATAATATTCGCCTTGCTAAAAAAATCGGTAGCAAGTCACTTAAAGCTGCCGCACTTGACAATCTAAGTGATGCCCTTGTTTCTATAGGTACATTAATCGGTATTATTGCTACATATATCGGTATTCCAATAGCTGATTCAGTAGTCGCAATTATAGTTGGATCACTTATTATTTACACATCAGTTAGCATTTTTAAAGAATCTACACATGTTCTTACCGATGGTGTCGATACTGAAGTGATAGACAAGGTTAATAATATTGTAAATGACATCAACGGTGTAACTTCTATAGTCGATACGAAAGGTAGAACTCATGGCTTATTATATTTTATCGACATTACGGTTACAGTTGACCCTTCTTTAAATGTTAAACAAAGTCACGATATTACTGTTAATATTGAAAAAGCACTCTCTAAAGAATTCTATTATTGTGAAACTTTAGTACACTTAGAACCACATGGTATTCCATGTCATACATATTAAATATATTTTGATGAAATTATACTCACTATAACACCTGTTATTTCAAGTATAATTTCATCTTTTTTATTGTTCGTACGTTTGACAAAAACTAATACTAAAAGTATAATTATTGTACATATAAAAGTATTTTTAGTCTTAGTTATTTTTTAATTAAATAGCTTAAAATAATACTTAAATAAAAATTGGAGTTTTTAAATTTATGACACACGCAAAAGCAATATTCTTCGGTGAACATGCCGTCGTTTATGGATATAAAGGAATAACTATTCCCCTTCCTCAGATGAACGTCGAAGTTACATTAGAAGACACAGAGACAATTCAACAACGTGATGAAATTTTAAGTTTTATCGCTGATACATGTGGAATTGATAAAAAAACAAAAATTAATATAACTAGCACTATTCCAGTTGGACGTGGGCTAGGATCTTCTGCTGCTCTAAGTATCGCTATTGCACGTGCTAAAAAACTCCCAAATGTAAGAGAAATTGCAAATAAATGTGAAAAATTTATTCACGGCAATCCAAGTGGTATAGATGTTAATCAAGTACTTAGTGATACTCCCCTTTTATTTTCTAAAAAAGAAGGAGCTAGTGAATTAGATTTTGACTTAAATAGTTATTTACTAATTATCGATACAGGTGTTATTGGAATTACTAAAGAAACTCTAAAACATATAGCTGATAATTATAATAAATATGAAAAATATATTGCTGAATTAGGTGAAATCACTGATTCAGTAATCGAACCATTAAAAAATAAAGACATCGATCTTGTCGGACAATACATGTACAAAGCCCACGACTTATTACAAAAGCTTGGGGTAAGTCACGCTAGTAACGATGAGGTTGTAGAAATTTGTAAAAATAATAATGCAGTCGGTGCTAAACTAACTGGTGGTGGTGCTGGTGGATGTTGCATTAGTCTTAGCAAAACAAAAGAAAATGCATTAGAAATTCAAAATGCATTAAAAGAGAAAGGATATTCATCATGGATAGTTACAGTTTAGGTTATGCTAATATTGCCCTAGTAAAGTACTGGGGAAAAAAATCTAAAGATCCTGTCTTACCTTATAATCCTAATATTTCTTTAAGATTAGACAATCTTTTATCAAAAACAAAAATCGAAAAAAATGATAATAATATTGATGAATTTTATATCAATGACGAAAAACAAAGTCAAGAAGAAGTAGATAAAATGATTAAGTTCATCTCTAAATTCACACCAACTAATCGTGAAGCTATAACTATTAGAAGTTATAATACTGTACCAACTGCTGCAGGACTTTCTTCAAGTTCTAGTGGTACTATGGCTTTAGTTCTTGCTTGTAATGAATATTTTAAATTAAACAAAACTACTAAAGAATTAGTTGAAATAGCTAAAGAAGGTTCTGGTTCATCTTGCCGAAGTTTCTATAAACTTGCTGCATGGCTTGAAGATGGAAGTGTTGAAGAATTAGAATGTTCTTTAGATTTTGGAATGATGGTTCTTGTAGTTAACGAGGATAGAAAGAAAATTTCTAGCCGTGTTGCTATGGAACGTTGCGTTCAAACATCAACAACATTCGATGCTTGGGTGGAAAAAGCTAAAAGTGATTTCGTATTAATGAAAGAAGCTTTAAAAGATGCTGATTTTGAAAAAATTGGAGAAATTACAGAAAGTAATGCTTTAGCTATGCATGGTACTACTTCTACATCTACTCCTAGCTTCTCATTCTTAACAGAAGAGAGTCATATAGCGATGGATATTGTAAAAGAACTACGTTCTAAAGGTTATAAATGTTACTTCACAATGGATGCTGGTCCGAATGTGAAAGTACTTTACTTAAGGGAAGACCAAGACAAATTATATGAGGAAATTTCAAAATTATGGAAGAAAAAAATCATTTTATGCATGGAGTAGCCTATGGTAAACTCTATCTCGCTGGAGAATATGCGATTTTAGAGGATTACGCTTCTGCACTAATAACAAGTGTTCCTAAAAAAATTACAGTATTTGTAGAAAACAGTAATGAGACTACTATCTTCGATACTATAAATAAAACTTCTGTTGGCCTTCATGAAGAGAATAGTAACTTCACTCTTGTTCAAAAATTTATTCTATTTTTAACAGAATATACAAGTTGTAATAAAACATTTTCTCTTACTATTTATAATGAACTTCACAATGACGATAAAAAATACGGTTTAGGTTCTTCTGGTGCCGTACTTGTGGCTATAGCCCGTGCTATATTATCATTTGAAAATGTATCTTATAACGATTTAACTATTTTCAAGCTAGTTGCCCTATTCAATATAAAACATAATCTAAGTGGATCTATGGGGGACGTTGCTGCAAGCATTAATGACGGTATTACATATTACGAGAAATTCAATGCTGAATTCGTTAATAATATGATACGTCAAGACAAGTCTGTTAAAGAAATAATAAATACAGATTGGGATGGTCTTCGTATTGAGAAAGTTTATCCAAAAGCTGATTTAAGCATACTAGCACGTTGGACAGGTGAAGCTGTAGATACGAAAGAGCACGTAAAACTTTGGAAAAAACATAAAGACAACTACAAAGAAGAATTTAGAGTTTTTGTTGAAACTTCTAATACGCTAGTGAAAACTTTAAAAGAGAATTTAGAAGAAACAGATGCTACATCTGCTTTAAATACAATACGAAAGCTTAGAGAAAATCTACTTTATTTAGAAAGTTTCTCAAAAATACCTATGGAAACAAAAACAATGAAAAACTATATTGAAAATCATTCGGCTGGTAAGCAAAGTGGTTCAGGTAGTGGTGACATTGTATTAGGATTTGAAAAAAATAACGATAAGTATCAGCTACAACTGAACTTAGAAAAATTATAATATATTAAGAAAGGATTAATTATGAGAAAAAAAGACCATATCAGATTGGCACTTGCTGATAAAACAAAAGTAACTAGCTTAGACTCATACGCAATTGATTACAACAGTATCCCCCTATTCGGATTAGACGATGTTGATACTTCTACATCAGTTTGTGGTGACCGTTGGGAATTTCCATTCTTCATAAATGCCATTACTGCTGGCGGGGAAGATTGTAATAAGATTAATCAAGACTTTATGGAAGTTAGTGAAAAATGTGGAATTAAATTTTTTCCAGGATCATACTCTCCTGCTCTTAAGAGTAAAGAGGACGAAGAAGCTTATCCAAAAGGATATTCAGTAAACTTAGGCTTAGATAAAGATCCAAAACTTGTTTTAAAAGCAATCGAAAAATCACAAGCAAAATACATTCAACTTCATACTAATCCTCTTCAAGAAATTGTTATGCCAGAAGGAGATCATAATTTCGAAAGTTGGTACGCTAACCTAAAAGAAGTCAGCTCTAAATCTCCTATTCCTGTAATCTTAAAGGAAACAGGTTTTGGTATGAATGAAGCTACTATTAAACTAGCCATCGACTTAAATATCCCTGCTGTAGACATCAGTGGAATGGGCGGAACAAACTTCGCAAGAATCGAAAATGGACGAAGAACTGATAAATCAACTTACCTAGAAGGAATTGGTTATACTACGGCAGAAAGCCTAGAGACAGCCTATGCCTATAAAGATAAAATTGATATTATCGCAAGTGGTGGTATTCGAAATCCACTTGATGTTGTTAAGTGTCTAGCTTTAGGTGCTAAAGCAGTTGGTATTTCTAAAATATTCTTAGAAATTCTTTTAAGCGAAGGAAAAGATGCTTTAATTCAAGAAATTGAAAAATGGAAAAAAGAAGTTAAATTCTTAATGATCTTAATGAATGCTAGAAATATCTCTGAATTAGATAAAAAAATAAGAAAAATAGAATTTTAAAAATAAGATTCCGTCCTTTTGGATGGAATCTTATTTTAATTTATACTATATTTCTTTGGGGCTGATCCAAAAGACCTAAATTTTAACAAAGTGTATATGAAAACTC
>NZ_KQ959923.1 GCF_001553035.1 Gemella haemolysans | reverse complement strand
TATCCACCAGAATTGAAATTAGATATAATCAATGAAGTTTTAATATTAGGACATTCTATAAAATCTACTTCATTAAAGTACGCATTACCAAATCCTGCTTTACTTAGTAATTGGATTTCAAAATTTAAAGAAAACGGGTATAATATACTAGAGAAACCGAGAGGAAGAACTAGTAAGATGAAAAATAATAATAAAAAGATAGAAAAAAATGAATTGTCAAAAGTAGAACAATTAGAGAAGGAACTTGAGTATCTACGTGCGGAAAATGCAGTTTTAAAAAAGTTGAGGGCGATAAGGTTAAAACAATCTCAAACGAAGAGAAAACAAAAATAGTAGAAGAATTAAAGCAAACACATAGATTAAATATACTATTAAAAATTTTAGGCTTATCTCGTTCATCATATTATTATACAAAAAATAAAGAAGACAAAGATAAAAAAAATAAAAATATAGAAGAAGCTATTCTATTAATTCAGGAAAAGAACAAATATAGATATGGTTATAGAAGAATAACATTAGAACTTAAAAATATGGGATTTATAGTAAATCATAAAAAAGTTTTAAGATTAACGAGAAAACTAGGTGTATTGTCATTCGTAAGACCTACTAGGAAATACAACTCTTATAAAGGAGAAATTGGAAAAATCGCAGATAATATAATAGATAGAGATTTCTTCGCCTCAGAACCGTTAAAGAAATGTTATACAGATGTAACTCAATTCAAGGTTGGAGAGGATAAAGTTTATTTAGCACCTATAATTGATGGATATAA
>NZ_KQ959922.1:29867-30861 GCF_001553035.1 Gemella haemolysans | reverse complement strand
GCCAGTAGTTTCCTGCCCATGCATTTCTTACTAATGTTCCATTTTGATTATAAAAATACCAAGTATGTCCACTCTTAACCCAACCTTGAGCTGCTAGAGCGTCACTACTAGCTACAGTATCTACAGCGATTGGTACCACTAATACTGTTAGTACCCCTAATCCTAATTTTAGTTTATTTTTCATCATAATATCTTTACCTCAAATGACTTTCATATTCTTTAAATTTTATTTTACAACAACTATCATTATATTTCAAGAAAAATATATACCTAAGGTTGCCGTATCATTCTTAAAGTAATTTTACTTTCTATTAACAATTTTTACTAATTATTTATAATAAGCTACAATCCCATCAACTATACCATTCGCTAAACGTTCTTGATATTCATTTGTTTTGATTTTATTACGCTCTTCTGGATTATCTATAAACCCTAATTCAACTAGAATTGATGGAATAGAAGTTTCACGAAGAACTGTGAATGAAGCGCGTTTAACTCCTCTATCGTTTGCACCAGTTTGATACAATAGATTTTGTTGTACTTTATTGGCTAATTTTCTACTCCTTTCTAATCTCTCAGAATTATTGTGATTTTCTTTGTTTATCTTAGGAACTCTATCTTCTTGCGATTGGTAGTAGTATGTTTCAATACCGCGGGCCACACCTTGTCCACCTGCATTAAAATGGATACTCAGTAGCATATCCGCATTAGCATTGTTAGCTTGTTCTGCACGGTCTACTAAGTCTACATATTTATCAACATTTCTACTTGTTAATACTGTATACCCTAAAGATGCAAGTTTACTACTTACTTTATTATACACGCTAAGAGTTAAGTCTTTTTCTCTTACTCCACCACTTACTGCACCTGGGTCACTTCCACCGTGTCCTGGATCAAGGAAAATAGAACGTTTTGTATTTTTATCTTTAGATGCATCTTTCACCCACGCTCCATTAGCATCAACATAATAACGTCCATTATCTACCCATGCATT
>NZ_KQ959922.1:29179-29767 GCF_001553035.1 Gemella haemolysans | reverse complement strand
TAATAACGTCCATTATCTACCCATGCATTAGTTGCCATCTTACCATCTGAACCTAACCAGTAGTTTCCTGCCCATTTATTACGAGCTAGCGATCCATTTTCATTGTAGTAGTACCAAACATTGTTTTCTTTTTTCCAACCTTGTTTCTTTTCTTCTTCATGTCTAGCTTCTTTTACCCATGCTCCATCATTTCCTACATAGTAACGATTATTATCTACCCAGCTGTTTGTTACCATTCTTCCATCAGCACCTAACCAGTAATTTCCTGCCCATTTATTTCGTGCTAATGTTCCATCAGTATTGTAGTAATACCAAGTGTTTACTTCTTTTACCCAACCTTGTTTTTGTGCTGCAGCTGGTTTTTGAGCTCCTTTTACCCATGCTCCATCATTTCCTACATAGTAACGATTATTATCTACCCAGCTATTTGTTACCATTTTCCCATCAGCACCTAACCAGTAATTTCCTATCCATTTGTTTCGGGCTAATGTTCCATCAGTATTGTAGTAATACCAAGTGTTTGCTTCTTTCACCCAACCTTGTTTTTTCTCTTCTGCATGTCTAGCTTCTTTTACCCATGCTCCATCA
>NZ_KQ959922.1:25550-29079 GCF_001553035.1 Gemella haemolysans | reverse complement strand
TTTCCTACATAGTAACGATTATTATCTACCCAAGCGTTTGTTACCATTCTTCCATCGACACCTAGCCAGTAATTTCCTGCCCAAGCATTTCTTGCTAATACTCCATTTTGATTGTAGAAATACCAAGTATTTCCAGTCTTAATCCATCCTTGAGCTGCTAATGCATCACTGCTAGCTACTGTGTTTACTGCGATTGGTGTAGCTAATACTGTTAACATTCCTAATCCTAATTTTAATTTATTTCTCTTCATAATATAATTCCTCTAAAATTCCTAAAGATAATTTCTGTTTACATAAATACATATTTTACTATTTTATTATAAATTTAATTTTTTTTCAAAGAAATATATAAGCTGTAACATAAACTTAATATTCCTCACATATTTATTGACACTTACATATACTTCCGATAAAATAAATATATAAAATTATAGGAAGGACTCGTTTTTTACGAGAAAATTACACTATGACTGAAAAAATACTAGTAACTGGTGGAGCTGGATTTATCGGGTCTCACACTTGTATAGAATTATTAAACAATGGAAATGAAGTAGTTGTCGTGGACAACTTATATAATGCAAATAAAAAAAGTTTAGAGGTAGTAGAAAGAGTTACAGGAAAAAAAGTAACATTCTATGAAGCTGATATTCGTGATGAAGCAAAATTAGACGAAATCTTTGAAAAAGAAGGAAACATCTTTGGTGTTATTCACTTCGCTGGATTAAAAGCTGTAGGTGAATCTTGCCAATTACCTTTAAAATACTACGATAACAACGTAGCAGGAACTACAACACTATGCCGTGTTATGGAAAAACACAACTGTAAGAACATTATCTTCAGTTCTTCAGCTACAGTATACGGAGATCCTCACGCATTACCAATTAAAGAAGATTTCCCATTATCTGTAACTAACCCATATGGACGTACTAAATTAATCTTAGAAGAAATTTTAGGAGATGTATATACAGCTGATAATGAATGGAATGTTGTATTACTACGTTACTTCAATCCAATTGGAGCACACGAATGTGGAGATATCGGAGAAGATCCAACAGGAATTCCAAATAACCTACTTCCATACGTAATGCAAGTAGCCGTTGGTAAATTAGAGAAAGTTAACGTCTTCGGTAATGACTTCGATACACATGATGGTACTGGAGTTCGTGATTACATCCACGTAGTAGACTTAGCTCGTGGTCACGTAGCTGCCCTTAAAAAACTAGAAAAAGGTAGTGGTCTTTCTAAATATAACCTAGGAACAGGAGTAGGATACTCTGTACTGGATATTATTAAGAGTGCTTCTGCTGCTGTTGGTCGCGACTTACCTTACGTTATCGCACCACGTCGTGCGGGCGATATTGCTGCATGTTATGCAGATGCTTCAAAAGCTAAAGAAGAACTTGGTTGGGAAGCACAGTACGATGTAAAACGTATGTGCGAAGACTCATGGAGATGGCAAAGTAAACATCCAAATGGATTCGCTGACTAAAGCCTATTAATAAATATTATAAAAACACTCGGAGTTGGATTTTTCCAACTCCGAATTTATTTTATCATCATAATTTATTAAACCAATAAAAATTAATAAAACAAAAAGCAAGGCTGTGAATTTCTTCACAATCTTGCTTTTATTTATATACTACCATAAATGGACCACCCGCAGAATTATCCTCTAGTTCCATACTACGTTGATCCCAAATATCATCAACGTTGTACCATTTATTCGTTCTTTCTGGATTATCTGGGTCTATCGCAAGAGTTTTACCATTTTGGTAACCACTTAGAACTATCGCATGCGTGCTATAACCTTTTACAAAAATTCCATGACCTACAGCACCATAGACAATATTCCCATTTTGCAGTGCGACTTTTAGATCATCTTTAGAATTAATAACACGATAGTTACAACCCCAGTATTCAATAGCTGCGACAGCTCCAAGACTAGAAGTTCCTGTGAACAGCGTATTCATCTCCATAGATGTATCATAAATATAATCTGCAACCTGAACAGGTGTAACATTCTCCTTTAGACCTGAAATAATCATCGATAGCGATGTAGGCACACACCCTGTAATCTTCATATTAGAGATACCATATCTCTTAGAGCCCCATCTCGCATCTGCTTGATAATATTGCGGAAGTTTTACAGGTTTTACGAAATCTTTTGATTTTTCATCATAAAAATGACTTATGCTGCCTTCATTAGGAAAATATTCCCATTTACCTTGCTGATCTTTTATCCAGTCAGCTTTAACATTCCCTGTTCCAGTTAGTAGTAAGCTACCTACCAAAAGAACCCCTATACTCTTTTTCATAAACCTGTCACCCCCATTTTTTCTAATAATTTTACTTTAAATTATACTATTTTTAATGAATAAAAACAAATGAGAGGACCTCAAAAATCATAATTTTATAGAAATTAATTTTTTCGAGTCACCTCTCATAAATTTAATATATTCGAAAATCTATCTAAGATATTTTAAATGTTATCTCTTTACAATTTTTATTTGGATATTCAGAGTAAATTTACTATATCTTAATACGCCGGTCTTGCATAACCTTTAATATAGCTAGAATTCCAGTTATAAGTTTTTCTATTTACTTTTGTTTTAGCAGTACTTCCTGCATATAACGCAGAGTTACCTTCGATAGTAGTGATTATCCCGTTATTTACCGATTCAACTATACCGATGTGGTCTGCCCAACCTCCACCGTCCCAGTCAAATGTAACGATGTCTCCTACTTTAGGTTGAGTTCTTCCTTTCCAGATCCCTTTATTCTCCATGATACCGATATGACGTTGAACACCACATTCTCTACCGATAAGGTCACTTAGTCCTGCTTGTTGGAATACTGTTGTAACGAAAATATCACACCAATCATCATCATACGTCGCAGTATATCCTACCGGTTTTGGATCTACAGAGTTATAAGCATCAACGATTTTCTTGTGTTCTCTTGTCCCCGTTTCAGCACCCATGTATTTACGAGCAATATCAAGAACTTTATTTAGATTAGTGTTGTTAGCTGGATTTTGAACCCAAGCTCCATTACTTCCTATATAGTAACGATTGTTGTCAACCCATTTATTTGTAGCCATTTTCCCATCAGATTCTAACCAATAGTTTCCTGCCCACGCATTTTTAACCATTTGTCCTTGTTCATTGAAGTAGTACCAAGTATTTCCACTCTTAACCCAACCAGTGTGTTTACCTGTTGGAACTGAATCTTCTTTTTTCTTATCTTTATCCCAAGCTCCATTGCTTCCTACATAATAACGGTCATTATCTACCCATGCGCTAATAACCATCTTACCATCAGAACCTAACCAGTAGTTTCCTTGCCATTTATTACGAGTTAGTGTGCCATCTTCATTGTAATAATACCAAACGTTGTTTTCTTTCTTCCAGCCACGTTTTTTCTCTTCAGGTTTTTTAACATTTTTATCCCAAGAACCATCTGCATCCACATAGTAGCGGCCATTATCTACCCATGCATTTGTCGCCATACTACCATCAGAACCTAACCA
>NZ_KQ959922.1:16056-25450 GCF_001553035.1 Gemella haemolysans | reverse complement strand
CCATCAGAACCTAACCAGTAGTTTCCTACCCAAGCGTTTCTAACGATATTCCCTTGGTAATAATAGTTCCATAATGATCCATTTTGAACCCAACCTTGCTTCTTAACTTCAGTAGGTTTTTGAGCTCCTTTCACCCAAGCACCATTGCTTCCTACATAATAGCGACCATTGTCTACCCAAGCATCTGTCATCATCTTACCATCAGCACCTAGCCAGTAATTTCCTTGCCAGGCATTCCTTACTCCATTACCTTGATTATTATAGAAGTACCATGATGAACCACTTTGCACCCAACCTTGAGCTGCGTGTGCTTTAGTACCTACTACTGTATCCACTGCGATTGGTGTAGTTAATACTGTTAAGATTCCTAAACCGATTTTCAATTTATTTTTTTTCATAAAAATTTCCAATCTCCTTGCTCATATTATCATACATTTATGCATTTTCTATTATACCATTAAGACATCTCTTTAGATATTACAAGTTAGTTACAAATATAGACAGACTAATCTTAGCCTGTCTATATGATGCCATACTTTATTTCTTATAATATACTTTTTTCCAACTAAAACCTTTAACTAATCCAACTAAAGTTCCTACCCCATAGCTGAAGTGCACTAAGAATAGTAAGATTGGAATTAACAACATAGTTGCATTGAATTTATTATTAATAATAGTCATCAATATAACGAGAATTGTGAATAATCCATAAGCAATCGCAAGAAGTACAGCGAATAACTTCGTCAACGGCAATATCAATAAACTAAAAATTATTCCTAAAACAAATACAAGAGGAACGAAATGGAAGATAGAGAAAGCTTTAGGATAAACATGACTTACTTTCCCAATCCAATAACCATTTGAATATTTTTGTTTTAACATTCTATTTACTGTAGGTCTAGTATATTGATACGATAGTATGTCATTACTATAACGAATCCTATAGCCATTTTTTCTAATTCGATAATGCAGTTCATTATCTTCAACACGACCTACTTTTTCATCCAGTAATCCGATTTTATCAAATATTTCCTTCTTGTACATCCCTTGGAAAACTGAACTTACATAACGTTTAGAAGTCTGTTTACGATAATTCGCTATCCCACTACCAAACATATTTTCCTCGACCAATAATAATGTCTTACTTAAATTATCTTCATTTTCAATAATATTTGGACGTGGTCCTCCACAAACATCTTCGCCACTTTCGATAACTTTAACATTATTCTCAATAAAATCCTCGGTAATATGTGAGTGGCAATCCACCTTAAGGATACATTCTCCTCTTGCAGCTTTTATACCCACATTCATACCAGCTGACAATATTACCTTAGTATTTTTCAATAATACTACATCAAAAAAATCATGATTACTAGCTTTAAAATCTTCTATTATTTCCCAGCTTTTATCTTTCGACATCCCATCTATAAATATTAATTCTATATTTCTGTGATCATATGTCTGATTCTTAAAATCTTCTATTAATCTTGGTAAAAACTTTTCCTCATTTAAAAGTCCGATTACAACCGAAACTAACATAATTATCTCCTTTATTAAAAAGGAAGCTAGATTAAAATACTAACCTAGCCCATCCTTTCTTATCTATCTTTTCTTCCTAATTTTTCATTAGCACTGAACATTATACTCGCGATAGACTCACCCCAATATGGTGCTGTCGCATAGTTAATATTCATACCACCTGCTTTGTTTCCTAAGTATGCTCCGTTAGCTGGATATCCAGAATTATGTAAATATCTTGAGTTAATCCAACGTGCAGCACCCAGAATACCACTATCTACATTATCAAATTTAGTCGCAGAAGTATATGGGCTATCATCATATGCTGATATACCGAAAAAGTTATTTTTATCTTTTGCAATCTTACTTCTTCCCCATGCACTCTCTAAAGCACTGTGTGCTACTAGGTATAAAGCATTAACTCCGTATCTTTGTTCAGCAGCTTTAAATGTAGCTCCTTTACCTGCTAACTTACTATCACTAGCTCCCATTATGCTATATAGTCTATTAATATCAGCCGCTGTATAGTTCGTTCTAGATTTTAAATTAGAGAATTGGAATGGGTGATCTAGTTTAAATGTTCCAAAATTGATACCATCTGCTGAATAATATGACTTACCAACTTGCATATTGGCATTGTGATAAGCAACCATTACTTTAGTGTACGGAGAGTATCTGTGATAAACATATTTTCCATCACTTACGTAATCCGGAATGAATGTATCATTAGAGTCGATTACAGTTACTTGACTAGTATTAACATAACCTGTAAGTCCCGCTACTTGAACAGGGATTCTACCATTCACAGTTGATCTATTATCTCTGAATAATACTGTATCTTTAGAAACATGAGATAAGATACGACCATTCGCGTCATATACAGGAATATATAATGATTTTACTTTGTAATAACTTGAATAGTTTATACCATGTCCTGCATTTTTAACCCATGCTCCAGAACCATCTACATAATAACGTCCATTATCTACCCACGCATTAGTAGCCATTTTTCCATCAGCTCCTAACCAGTAATTTCCTGCCCATTTATTACGAGCTAATGTTCCATTTTCATAGTAGTACCATGTGTTTCTTTCTTTTATCCAACCGTTCTCTTTAACTTCTGACTTTGCTTCTGGCTTCTTAGCATCTTTTACCCATGCTCCATTTGCTCCCACGTAGTAACGCCCGTTATCTACCCATGAACTTGTCGCCATTCTTCCGTCAGCTCCAAGCCAGTAGCTTCCTACCCATGCATTTCTAACTACATTACCTTGATAATAGTAGTACCAAGCTCCTCCACTTTGTACCCAACCTTGTTTTTGTACTGCAACAGGTTTTTGAGCACCTTTTACCCATGTTCCATTTGCATCCACGTAATAACGCCCATTATCTACCCAAGCGTTAGTTACCATTCTTCCATCGGTACCTAGCCAGTAATTTCCTGCCCAAGCATTTCTCGCTAATGTTCCATTTTGATTGTAGAAGTACCAAGAATTTCCAGTCTTAACCCAGCCTTGTGCAGCTAAAACGTCACTACTAGCTACTGTATTCATAGCTATTGGTGTAGCTAATACCGTTAATACTCCTAATCCTAATTTCAGTTTATTTCTTCCCATTTTTTATAGCCCTCTTTACTCATTGTCATGCATTGATAATTATACCATAGTTAAGCTATTTTTAGGGTTACAATTAGGTTATTTTTTATTACATCTATATTACAAAAAAGCAAGAAATATTATTACTTAATACCTTACCAAAAGAAAAAAGAATGGAGATTAATTCTCACATTCTTCTTTCAGTATTTCTTCTAATTTGTTATAGTCTTTAACACTATCAATTTCATAGATGCTATTAGGTTCTAATTCTTCCACATAAACATCTAGTCTCTCGATATTATCTTTAACCATATTATCCCAGTATAAGTTCATGAACTCATTACTTTTATAAGCTTTCTCTATAAAACTTACGATTTTCTCTGCAGTTTGCTTATCCCAGAAAGATACCCCACTAAGGATTCTTCCTGCTTTACTGTCTACGATAATATCTTGAACTTTATAATCATCACCATAGATTAAGAACCATTCATTCTCACAATCTTCGCGATAAACGCTGAAATATGTTGAACGATCAATATCAGCTCTAAACATATTTTTGAATAAATAGTTATCCGCATCGATTACATAACTATCCGCTAGTTTTTCCTTAACTAAGTATAATGAGTAGAAATTGTTATACTCAGAGTATTTATCATTGAATACTAGTTCTACATTATACTTCTCTTTTAAATAATCGAATTGTTCATGTAAATATCCAACAACAACGATTATCTCATCTATTCCTTTTTCTTTTAAAAACTCTATTTGGTACTCCACAAGTGGCTTGTCTTTAACCTTTATCAAAGCCTTTGGAGTATTATCTGTCATAGGTCTAAGACGCGTTCCTAAACCTGCAGCCAATATAATTGCTTTCATTATCTATTTGTTACTCCTCTCTAACAATAACATAAACACCTAGTATGATAATAATAGATGTAATGACTAATTGTAAATTCACCTCTAATGCGACAAAAATCATCGAGAATAATATTGTCCAAACAACATAGCTGACATTAAGCCCTGTTGCCTTCGCTGGTTCTAATCTATTAATAGCCATATAGTACAATATGTAAGATACCATATTACTAACTACGAAGAAGACAATAAGTCCCCCGAATTTCACATCAAGGCTCGTCTCAATTCCTAAACCATTGAATGAAATTATTACTAAATACGCTAAAAATGATGTAACCTGACGAATTAATAAAGTCTCAAGCTCGTTTAAATTATTTTTCATCGCATATGAACTAAGAACACTCTCGCTACCCCAAGCAACTGCGCAAATTAATGCGAACATAAATCCAAGGTAAAATGATTCAACCTGTTCACTCTTATAACTTTGGATGAAAATACCAACAATAATAAGCGCAATCCCTAAAATCGTTTTTGATGAAACTTTATTTTTTAAAAATATCACAGCTAGTATTACTGACACAGCAGGATAAATCGCTGTAATCGAAGATGTCAAACCACTTCCTATATATTTCACTGCATATAGATTACACTGCATTCCAATAGGTCCTGCAAGCAGTGCACCTACAATAACACTAACACTTTTTATATTCGTAAAAATCTTGAAATTAATTGTTTTATACTTAATTAAAATAATTGCTAATAGGACAAAAATACTAATGAAATCGTGGACAACCGCAACCGCAAAAGGCGAAATATTATAAAGTGAAAATATATACGCACTTATCGCAAGCCCAAGCCCCCAGAACATACCAGATAAAAGCCCTGCTGAGACACCTATTTTATTTTTCATAACTTTCTACATACTCCTTTAAATTCTTAACCGCTCTTAAGTATCTGTCTTTTCCATAAGATCCAAAGTCTGCACCTTGTTCTTCTTTATAGATTGTCCACAGACTCCACAGGAAGTCCTGTAATATTTTGTAAATCATAATCTTAGCTACGCTAACTGGAGTATCTTCACTGAAATACTCTTTAAAGAATTCTCCTTCTTCAGCCTTTCTGAAGTTAGACTCTAAGAAAAGCGCCGCTAAATCCCACATCGGATCATTCATCGCAGAGTATTCCCAATCTATAAGATAAATACGACCAGTCTCATCTTCGATAAAATTCTCTGGTACAAGATCGATATGGCAAGATTTTCTGTCAATACCAATCTCTTCTAGATGGTTTTGTAGAGAAAATACCTTCTCCCTTATCTTCTCATAATAAGAATAGCTAATATTACCTTCAATCAGACTCTCATATTTTCTTATCTCATCGAAGACTCTAAATTCACCTTCAAGAACCTTCCCAGAACTATGTACTTTTTTTAGAATATTCGCAACTTCTTCTTTCTTCGCTTTTAGGTAATGCGCATCAAAAGTCGTTGCATTCTCAATATATTCATTTACCTTTATTCCAGATTCAATATCAAAGATATAGTTTTTCACATCTAAACCTAAATCAGCAAGATTTGCAAGATTATTTTTCTCTGCAACCCTATTGATCAGCCTATCAGTCCCTTTACCAAAGAACTTAACTATATATTTGTTACTCGTAGTTTCTACTAGATAATTGCTATTTGTCATACCACCTAGTTGTTCTACTTTTACCACTTCCTCAGATTCAGTAAGTAGTTTTTCTATTTTACTTTTTATTAGTTGTTTCAATGTAAAGCCTCTTTTCTACATTACAATATTACTTACCATTATAACATAAAATGAGATAACTCATAGTATTTTTACTATAATTTTTCATCAATAATAAAAAAGAGAATGACTCAAACATCACGATTTCTAAGAAATCAATTTTGTTGAGTCACTCCCTATTCCTATTTCTAAAATATATTAAACAGCTTTCATAATATTCTTTTCAATAATAATTATTAATTTTTTTATATAATATGCAGTAATAATACTAACAAACAATACCACAATTGTATAAAGTACATCATTTACATCTGATGAAACAAAAAACTTACCAAGATAATGCATAACTAAGCCATGAATCATATATATTTCAAATGATATATCTCCTAAAAAATCAAGATATTTATTTGAAAAGTTGAGTTTTATTTGTCAACAATAAGAAATAAACTACAAAAACCATCGTGCATAAATTTCCAACTATTCCATAATAAACATATTTATTTGTAATCCCAATATTCTTCATAATAACTTCATAATGATGAAATACGTACATTAGTATACTAAATGAAACAAGAAAAATAAAATACTTTTTCTCTATAAACTTATCTATAGAAACCCTATATTTCATCCAGAATACACCTAATAAAAATGCCATTGTACTAACATATTCCCAATCCCCATGATCTTGATACGCTTTCCAAAAAATATAAACTAATGTCAAAAATACTAGTTTAAATACAGCTATTTTTGAATCTTTCCTTTTAAAAGAAATATAGAAAATAACATATAAAACTATTATACTGTTGATAAACCAACCATTATATATTATATTGCTGTGATCTTTCCAGAATGATATGAAAAAGTCTACATTAACAACTTCCCCTAATGTCGCTCTATAAATCACATAAATGACTATAAAAACAAAAAATGGTATAAATATTCTAACTAATCTTTTCCTTAAGAAATTCTCCATATAAGTAACATTGTTGCTAAATTGGAAATACAGTCCATAACCAGACAGAAAGAAAAACAATGCAACAATATATCGTCCCATGTATTCAAAATTTGAAAAATTCTCACCAGTGGTAATTTTTTGAGAAATATGGTGAAAAATAATAAGTAAAGCTAAGAGTCCCTTTAGTGATTTAGTTGATTTATTACTTAAATAATCAACATCTGTTCTCGGTATAAGATAAACAAATAATGAAATTAGTAATAATATAAAAATATCCACTCTGTTCTCCTTTTTAACATCTAAAAAATATCATTTGAATTAAAATTTATTTTCTCTAAAATGCATATAAATATTTTTTAATTCTTCGTCACTTAGCATTATAACATAAAATGTGATATTTAATAGAGAATTTATTCACAAAACTAGCTTAAAGTTCATGAATCAATTTAAATAAAAAAACTCTATAGAAATTTACAAATTAGGATTATTTACTAAATTCGAGACTGGAATTTTTCTGTACCTCTGATTTAGCATACAACCAAAAAATTTTTAAAAAAACAGAAAAAAAGCTATACTACCTAATATAGCATAGCTTTCTCTTAATTTCCATTATCAACCAAATTTGACAAAGAGCCGACAAAAAACCTATTTTTATTCAATTTTCTGTCGTAATTATTTTTTTAAATTTATTTTCCACAATAATTTGACTTTAACTTAAAAATCTATGTTCCAAATGCTATCCTCTATTCTTAAAATCCTGTTTATTTATTAACTTTATCTCTTCTTTTAGTATAATTTTATTTTTTTCCACTTTATATTTACATTCATATATGCTTCTATTGGGATAAATAATTAATAATCTTCTATAAGGATTAATTGGACCCCCTTCTAAAAATACTTGAATATCTTTAGGTATTTCTTCTCTGTTTGTTATTAGTATTTCTGGATTTATTTTATCTATGGACTTTTTACCAATATTTATTTCATGAATTATTTTAGGATCATGTATTTTAACTTCTGGTGGATTAAATATAGAATTAAGAGGAGCCATATTTCCATATTCTAGATTTTCTTTGTTTTTATTATATACTTTTTTTATTAATACAAAAACAGCGTTAACCAGAAGTACAACAGATATAAAAAGTAATGTATACACTTGCCCCCTAAACAGCCACAATTCTAAATCTGTTCCTTCTACATCTACACCTAAACCTTTATAAACACACTTATATATACACTTTAAATCAGATTTACTAGTTATAAATTTACTAGTTATTAAAAGAACAACATAAAGTATAGCAAATACTATATTTACATAAATTTTTTGTTGGAATAAATATGTTTTTATTTGCTCCTCATATTTTTTTGTAATACACGAATTATCAATTGAATTAAATTGAATCATTTTCAACATATCTTCTGACATAAGTACAAAGAATAATCCTATTAAAAATACTCCACCTGCTATTGGTAAATCATCCAGCATTCCAACAATAAGAACCAATACGAAAATAATAGTAAACAATACTACTCCTTTTATTAGCTCTTTTCTATTTAACACTATATATAATAAAATTCTAAAAATAATTGCAATTGCTGTTAGAATAACAAGGCCCCACCCTTTATCTTTAAGTGATTCTTTTCCCATAAAAAATGTTATTATTGTTACTATTACTATACTTATATCAAAAAATATGAATGCATTATATATACATCTATTTGGTTTCGTTTTTTTTAATAGTATATCTATTATGCTTATATCAAAAAATATGAGTATAGTAGATATACATCTATTTTTTTTCATCTTTTTTAATTGTTGTTTCAACCTGTTTAATAGTATCGGTATCATCCATACATTAAATAATGTAATTACAACTAATAGTATAAATCCCATCATGGTCATTGCATTTTTCATTACTACATAAATCGCGAATAATACATAGACTAAAAAAAGTAGAGTATCCATTGAATTCACTAATATTGTTTGTACTTTTCTCCAGAATTCCAACTTTTTTTCATATTCAAGATTTTGTTGATTTTTATCACTTTCCATCATAATTCTCTCCTCTATATCTCCCACTTAAACACCGTCTTGAAAGCTGTATTTAAGTCCGTTGCAAACACCCTATGTATATCTTTAATATTTCTCACAGGTTGCTCAAGTTCAATAATGTTCTTGAATCTTCTTTCGAATTTCTTATTACTAAGCATCTCGATAGCTTTCTCAAAGTCGATTCTACCTGAACGCGATGAACCTATTAGCGTTAATCCTTTTTCTAAGATATCGCGTGTATTGATATTTACTTTGTATTCACTAACTCCCATTAGTACTAGGCTTCCTTGTGGTTTGATGTACTTGATTAAGTCATTTATCGCATATCCACTACCATCTCCACCACAACATTCTACACCATGATCAAAAGTTAAGTCCTCTGGTATATCATCAGTAATGTATCTTTCTTTTGCGAAACTAAATAGTTCAAGTTTCTCCCAGTGACGACCTATTACGATTATCTCACACTCTGGTAGAGTGTAGTTTATTATGTTCGCCATAACATAAGCAAGACTTCCATCACCAATTACCGCTATTCTATCTTTTTTACTATGTGAATTCTTCAAGAATCTATCCATAGCGTGCATACCTACACTTATAAATTCTGTAATAGCCGCAACAGAATCTTCCACACTATCATAAGCTACCACTCTATCTTTAGGTAAAGCTA
>NZ_KQ959922.1:0-15956 GCF_001553035.1 Gemella haemolysans | reverse complement strand
AGTGCCATAGGTAGTTTTTTAGCTAGTACCTTTGGATCTCTTTTCCCTTGGTAGTATCTCTGGTCTGCGTGACATAGTGCCATGTAGTTTGGACGGATGATGATTTTATCACCATCGTTTATGTTCTCTTCGTTGTATTTTACATTAATAAATTTCGGTTTAATTAATTGATATATTTGATTTATCATATTATTCGTCCTCTAGCATACTCTTAGCTATCTTAAGGTCAGTTACTGTAGTTATTTTGATATTTGAGTATTCTCCCTTAGCTAGTGCTACTTTTTTCCCTTTTATAACGAATATTTTACATGCATCTGTAAGTATTTGTTTTTCTTCTTTATCTAATGAATTATATAAGTTTAAGAAATCTAAACATTTGAAACTTTGAGGTGTTTGCCCTTGATAATAGTGAGCTCTATTAGGAATGTTTGAAATGTGTTCTCCGTCAGTACTTTCTACAATTGTATCAACTGCTTCTACTACTGTGTCTACTGCATCACTTTCTTTAGCTAGACGTATGTTATCTTTAATAATTCTAAGTGTAATGAATGGTCGAACTGAATCATGAGTTACGATAATATCCTCATCAGTTAAAGGTTTATATTCATTAATTCTGTTTATGATATTTTCAATCGTTGTATTTCTATCAACACCACCAGATGTAATAATGATTCTATCAGCAAACGCTGAAACATATTGTTCCACTAAGTCTTCAGCATGAGATACCCAATCTTCATGAACACCGACTACGATTTTTTCGATTTCAGGCTCTAATAAGAACTTCTCAATTGTATGAATAAGTATTGGCTTCCTACCTAATTCTAGGAATTGTTTTGGCATGTTGCTTATTCCCATTCTAGTTCCTGTTCCACCAGCTAATATTCCTGCATATATCATTTTTTCGCTCCTTTTAAATACTATTTTTTCAATATATTATCTATTTTATTATATCATATAAAAACAATAAACTTCAAAAATCTTCCATCAAACCCATAATTTTAAGCTAATGAATTGAAAATATGATATAATGTAAAATAGAATTTTAGAAAGGATTTCCTTTAAATGAAAAGTATAAAAGTTAATGCATTAGCGAGTTTAATGGTTAACGTTCTAAACATAGTTTTCCCATTAATCACTAATCCTTACTTGACCAGAATACTTAGTAAATCTAACTACAGTTATTTCAATACAGCAAATACGTGGGCTAGTTTTATAATACCACTTGCTGCATTCGGAATATATAACTACGGTATTAGATCAATAAGTAAAGTAAAAGACAATAAAAATAAAATTAACTACATATTTTCAAAACTATTCTATATATCAGTAGTAACCTCAATTACGATAACTACTCTATATTTTATATTTATCAGCGTAGGCACACATGATACTGAAAATCTAAAAATCTTATACTATATACTTGGAATTCAAGCCTTATTCCAATTTTTAAATATTGAATGGATGAACGAAGCATACGAAAACTACACATTTATTCTCTATAAAACTTTATTTATTAGAATTGCAATGTTAGTATCAATCTTCGCATTCGTAAAAACAGAAGATGACATTATACCATATGCAATCATAATGAGTGCTACTACAATCTTAAACTATCTACTAAGTTTCTTATGGATAAAAAGAGAAGTTTCATTTGTTAAGATTAATATTAAGGACTTATTAACATCTACAAAAGCACTAACTACAATGTTATTATTAGCAAACGCTAATATGCTTTATACACTGCTTGATAGAATGTTTATAACAAAAAGCCCAGATGAAAACTATATATCTTACTATACAATCGCATCGAGTATAGTAATGCTTATCGCAGGTGTTCTTAGTGGAGCCTTAAATGTCAGTCTTCCTAGATTAGGTTATTATTTAGGAAGAAAAGAGCACGATTCTTATGAATATTTAATCAGACAAGGATCTTCCCTATTCTTCTTCCTGATGATACCAACTAGTATCGGAATAATGATTCTAGGAACATATGCAACTGTTATTTATTCATCAGATAAATATTTAGAGGCAGGAATAGTAACGAGTATATTTGCGATTAGAACTATTATCTGGGCTATTGAAATGATATTAGGAAAGCAAATTATATTTATCAACGATTTCGAAAATAAATTGACTTCATTTTACTTTATCGGTGGTGGATTAAATGTAGTGTTAAATTCAACACTATACTTCTGTAATATTTTTAAACCAGAATACTATATTGGAACAACAATACTTGCAGAAGGATTAGTAGTATTGTTAGAAATACAATTTATTAGAAAACATAATCTAATAAACTTATCAGCTGTATTTTCTTCACTTTACAAATATCTTGTAGTATCACTTGGCTTTATTCCAATATACTTCATTACAAAATTTGCATTCCACATTAATTCTTATGAAATCACATTAAACATGCTTATTATGGTCTGCACAGTTATAGCAATCTGTGGAATTTATTATTTAGCTATCCTAACCATACTAAAAGATTCAACAATAAACTATGCGATAAATATGGTAAAAAGTAAAGTTAATAAAAACTAATAAAGGAGTACTTATGAAAACCTTAAAAACACTTATTATAATCATATTAGTATCTATGACTTTTCTTCCAACAGTACATGCAAATTCTGATGATAAACTACATATTATAACTGTTGCCGAATGGTCTGACGCGATGATATTAGAAAGTAATGGTCACTATGCAATGATTGATACTGGAGAAGATTTTTCATATCCAGATGGTTCAAATCCTCGATATCCCGATAGAGAAGGTATAACAAAGGATAAAGATAAAATCACACAAGATAGATTATTTGCCCACATTAAACAATTAGGTATTAAAAAATTTGATTTCATCATTATTACACATGCCCACTCCGATCATGTCGGCTCTGCACACGATGTTTTGAAAACTATCCCTACGGAGAAACTTTATATAAAAAAATATAGTGACGATAGAATTTCTGATAAAACAAGACTTTGGGATAATTTATATGGATATGAGAGAGCATTAGAAGCAGCAAAAGAAACTAATACTACTGTAATTCAAGACATTACTGAAAAAGATTCACACCTAATGCTAGGGGATATAAAAATTGACTTATTAAATTATGAAAATGAATACGAGAGTGATGGTTCATTAAAAAAAGTATATGACGATAATTTAAATTCAATTCTAGCAATAGTAAACATAAACAATACTAAGACTTTCTTAGGTGGGGATTTAGAAAATACTGAAAGACACCTTGAAGAAAAATTTGGCCCATTAATCGGTCAAGTAGATGTTATGAAATTTAATCATCATGTAGAAACAACAAAATCAAATACAAAAGAATTTGTGGATAAACTTAATCCTAAAAAAATTATTAAAACAGGTATTAGACCTGTAGAAGAAAAATATGCTGAATATCTAAAACAAAAAAGTATCAGCATTATAAATGCTGGTCAACTAGACAGAGCAGCAATTTCTTTAGAGTTCAATAATGGGGAAGTAAAAGATATTTCTAATGATTATCCTCACTATGGATTCTATAATGAGAACAATACATTAAAATTTAAAAATTGGAAAAATGAAGCCCCAAAAGATGGATGGACACAGCATAATGACAATTGGTATTACTTCTTTAATTCTGGATCTGTCGGTGTTGGTTGGAAACAACTTGATAATAACTGGTACTATTTTAATAACGATGGTTCTTTAAGAACAGGTATTGTAGAAGATAATAGCAACCTTTACTATATCGACAAAAATAACGGTATGTTGACAAACTCTTGGAAAGAAATTGATTCAAACACAAATTACTATTTCAAAAAAGATGGTAGAGCTGCAAAAAATGAATGGGAAAACTTTTATCATTTTGAAGCTGATGGAACTCTAAGTAAAAATAAATGGATTGGTTTACTTCATACAAATAAAGATGGACGACTTAGTCTTTCTGATTATAGAAACTATCCACTTTCAATTGTGCTATTAGCAATAATCATATATATAAGTTATAAAATAAAAAATAAAAAGCATCGTGAATATTAAAATCACGATGCTTTCTTATTTAATTTCTCTTTAACACAACCTCCGCTAACTCTGCATTCTCGCTCTTATAAATCGGATTTTCTTTCCAATTATAGTTAGTATTAGGAGTTTTAAAATCATCTCCATATAAAGTTCGTAAATACTCCTCTGTGTTAGTCGGAACCTTTACTTTTAGATTTTTAAAATCACACTCTTTTAAACCTGAAAATGGAATTTCATAGTGGTAAACCTCATATCGAGTAGGATTTCCCAATGCATTTGTCATAAAAAATATTGTGTCAGAAGATACTTTATCATCTTCCTTTTTATAGATAATAAAATCTACATTAAGTCCTTTATAGCTGTAAGATAATTCAACTAAATCTTTATCGAAATAAAACTCTTTTGTTCGTTTAAAGCCGTTTTCAGCAAGATATTTTTCTATACCTTCAAATTCTTCTAAACTTGAAACTTGAACTCCGAAATCCATATCTAAATCATGACTTATAAAATCATTTTCTCGGTAATAACCTAATAATGTTCCAAAGTCCAACCAAATATTATAATCCTTCAAATCAGAACTATAAACAGTATTCAGAATTTCCTCAAAGTTCTCTTTTAGTAAATTACTTCTCTTAGAATCTAACTCAATATTTGCTTTCTCATTTAATTTTTTTATTAAAGGGAAGTTTTTAACAACATCTTTTTTATCACCTAAAAAACTAGCTAAACTCCTCTTAAGCCATTGCAACATACTAATTCTCCTTCTTAATATACGCTACAAAATCATCATGTTGTATTCTTTTTTCTAGTGGAGGAATCTCCATATAGTCCGAACCATAAATTGCAGTTAAAATATGATCATATTCTTTTGGAATATTATAAATTCTATCTTCAAATTTACATTCAACTACTTCATCTAATGCCTTAGCATATATCTTAGTACTATATTTTTTAGATTCCATCAGATAATCAATATATTCACTATTAACAGGTACTTTAGAACAATCATTTAATTTCTTATTCCATGATTTTACTCTCGTTAATCTGAACACAACTAACATTAGATAACGAATAATATTCTTTATTCCCGCTTCTTTATTTCTTATTCCATATAAAGTATATACAGATAATCTACGATACATATCTAATTTTGCAATTTCTTTATTTACATCTTTGTAGTCATCAAAAGGAAATACATCTACACAGATACCTAATTCTATATCATTTTGTATGTAGTTATTTTCATAAACAGTTCTACTATCATAGACTCTGTAGAATGGATAAGGATATCTAGAATCGTTTTCCCAAGAAACAACCTTATAAATACTATTATTATCTTCTAAAATTGCTTGGTATAATTTATCATATTCATTTCTCTTTAAAGCAATATCCAAATCATCGTCCCACGGAATAAATCCTTTATGCCTTACCGCACCTAACAAACTTCCATATGCTAATGAATAATTAATACCTTTTTCTTTACAAATATTATGAATATAATCCATAATTCCTAATTCTACTTCTTTAATTTCATCAATATCTAATTTTTTAAAATTGCTTTTATCTATACTCACTATAGAATAGAAATAACCTGCCATTAAAAATAGAATGATACCTAATAATGAAATTCCATAAAATGTAGAACTTAAGAATAGATTAGACACTAGAATTACCATTAATATCATAATCATTGATAATAAATCTTTATTTACTAAATTTTCTTTTTTATCTCTAAATATTCGTTTTACCATTGATATAAAAAACGATAAGACAAAGATTCCCATTGAAATGAATCCTGCTAATCCATTATAAAATAGAATTTCTAAATATCCATTATGAGTAAGATAATGTTCTTTTATTATATACTCATCTGGATTCGTCTTTTTACCTATCTCATACCAGTTTCCACCTGAGTAACCAAAGATAGGTTTTTTAGGTACGAAAGACGCTGTAGATTTCCAAATTGCAAATCTATTATTAGAAATATTCTCTTCACTTGTATCTGTTCTTTCAAGAGAAAGATTATTATCTTTATTTTCTAACTTTTTATCTTGAACTTCTAATCTTTCTTTATTGTAATGTAAATATTGCTCACTAGTGAAATTAACAGCTTTATAACTGAATAACACAACTACTATCGCCAATACTACTTTAAATAGTGATTTGATATTTCCTTTTTGATAAAACATCACTATTGAATATATAACAGCCGCTATCATCATACAGATAAACGCAGTTCTTGAACCTGATAACACTATATAAATAAAATTCAATACAATAGCGACTATACTAATATATCTATATACTTTCTCAAAACTACATACTTTAAGAACTAAAAATATAATCACTATTAACGAAATTAAAGAAAGATAGTTAGGACTTGCTAAAATACCAAATAGCCTAGACTCTACAAATCCCTGTCTAATATATAATCCTTTATAGTCATGTACTCTATAACCTTTCAATAATAAGAATTGAATTAATGACACTAATACTCCAAAAGTATTAAGTACAGTAACTGTATAGAAAAAGTAATCATATATTTTTTTACCTTCTTCTCTAGTAATTCCTGTAAATATAGGGAATACAGTTAAGAAATAAATATAAAATATTAATGCATTTTTTATATTTGTAGAATAACCATAAGATATCACTAGAATGCTAGTAATAATATTAAAAGCAAAAAATAGTAATAGGTACTCTATTGTTTTTATCTTTAGATAAACTTTCTTAATAACTAAGTTATACGTTGCCAAAAGAATTCCAAGTAATGTCATTCCGCCTGCAACAATCTTGTTAGCTGAAATAAATTGTAGTGGCACTATTAGACCACACATACAATAAACAGCAACTATTAAAATAAATGCCAGATTTATTTTAAAATAATTTTTTTCTATTAGTTTTAACATACTCTAATTAATATCCTCTCTTCTCTATTATTTTTCTATATAGATTTCTATTCAATAATAAGGCAACAAATCCAATTTTTCTACCTTTTGTAAATAATGAATCTGTTAAAATACTCTTACTATGATCTTTTAAATACGATATTAACTTATTTTCTAATTTTTTATCATTATAATCTTTATCTAACAATAACCTATCTAATACATAGAAATACGCCCAATTCATCCTCATCTGAGCTACTTCTTTTAATTCAGGATATTTCTCTAAAATAATCTCTTTATTCTGTTCATAAGCTTCTATTACATTTAAAAACTTAAGCGAAAATTTTTGGGTAGTAATGCTATTTTCTCTATGGACATAGTAATATTTTTTCTCATTAGTTGCTACTATTTTATTACACTTATCTAATAACTTTATCATAATAAATGCATCTTCAGCGATTTTCCCAATTTCAAATTTCAACTCTGAAAATAAACTCTTTTTATATAATTTATTAACAGCTGTTACAGACAATATCTTGGCTTCCATAACCATTTTAATAGCTTCTTGAGGACTAAGTTCCCATATTTTCTTATCAGAAACTTGTGCCTCAGGAACATTATTATAGACATCATAATGTCCACACATAGATAAATCTGCGTTTGCAGCTTTTAGATTATTTATCAGCAGTTCATACATATCTTCATCTATGTAATCGTCACTATCTATAAATCCAATTAACTCCGCTTCTGCTACATCTATACCAACATTCCTCGCATCAGACAATCCACCATTCTTCTTATGAATAACCCTTATTCTATCGTCTTTCTTTGCTAATTCATCACAAAGTTGTCCACTGTTATCAGTAGATCCATCATTGACTAAAATAATTTCTAAGTTTTTATAAGTTTGATTGATTATTGAATCAACACAGCGTTCTAAGTATTGTTCTACATTGTATACCGGTACTATTACACTAATTTTTTCGTTCATAATATTCCCCTTTATACTTAAGATAACTATTTTCCATATCCGCTATAACTACATCATGATGTGGTACTTGTTTTTCTTTCGGTGGAGGTGTCATATAATCACCAAATGCTGTTTTCAGATAAATATCATATCCTACAGGTATTGGCATTTTAGTATTTTCAAAATCTATAAAGATATTATCTTCAAATGCTTCAATTGGATATTTCTTTTTCATATATCCTGGACCTGTACAAAGCTCTGTTATTCCATCACTTTCTTCAAGCGTATATTTCATCATTTCTTTTTCAGCTTTTTTCCAAATCATATAACGTAATTTGCTCGGTGTTAAACCTAACAGAATAGTACTACCCCATTTCATAATTGCTCCATGTTTTTCTGGAATAGTCTGAGCGCAGAATAACGAATAAATCAATGCCCAACGAACTTGTTTTTTTCTATCCGCTTCATTTTTTGGATAATAATCTAGAGGAATAACATCTAATGCTAAACCATGTGGCATATCTAAATCTTGTTGATATGGTTTTATACATGTTGTTTCTCTATCACGAATCGTGATAAATAAATTTCTATCAACAAAGTTACTATCACTTTTTGATAAGAAATATTGTTCTTTCGCATATTTTCTCCAAAGTTCCGGAAGTTTCTCATAATCTTTTCTAGGCATGAAAAAATCTAAGTCATCATCCCAAGGGATAAATCCCTTATTACGAAGTCCACCAATAGCTCCACCACCACAAAGATAACAAAGTAAGTCATGTTCTTTACAAAATTCTACAAAATACTCAGCCATTTCTAAACTTTTATTTTGTATTTCTTTTAAACTACTCACCTACTACAATACCTCCGTTCTTATATTTTTTATTCTACTTTTCATCATCAATCTCTCTTCTATTTAAATATTTACCAACAAATAATCCTAAATAGTACTTTACATCAACATTATTAAAGTATCCACCATTTAATTCGTTTATACTCAAGTTCTCATATATTTCATAAATATAACCCATATTATCGCAAATAAATTTAGCCTTTTCTCTATTAGTTTTCGAGTCTCTGTCTTCCGTCGCATTCAATATAATAAATCTTAATATACCTATTAATAAATCTGTAGATTCAACACCTATTTCTATATTTTTCTTTACTAATTTACTTTTAATTATCTTATACGACTTATTTCTATAGATAGAATGAATATTCAATTCTCTTTTTAAATTGAACGCTATATTGCTGTTCTCATATTGAGATGAATATTCCGTATACAGCGTGACATTAATATTGGAATAACTTCCAAAATATCTTAGAACCCCATATATTGCTCTTTCAGGTAATTTAGAATAAATCATATGATCCAAATAACCAGCATAAAGTGGATGTGTTTGATAGTTTGACATCTTATAAAGAATGCAATTCAATCGTATATATTTTGCATGTTTCGATAACAAAATCAATAACTCTGTATAATCTTCAGTATCTTTCTTATTAAATTTTGTAAAGTGAATCTTTAATTCTTTACTTCTTAATTTCCCTGTTATCTTATTAAATTCTTCCGAATTATATATGTCATTCGGTATTGCCAAAGCGCCCACTATTGAAACCTTATTTCTTTCATTTGTACCTGATTCATCTAGAAAAATATATAAATCATTTTTCATAAAAAGAAATCCCCCTTTTTATTTCTACTTATCGATTGACTATTCTAGCATATTATGTTTTAATTATAGATGTAGATAGGTAGTTTTTTTCTATGTAGGAATAACGCCTAAAAATAATATCATCATAAAATTCTAAGTTATCCATGTGGGTATTTAGAATTTTTTTTATTATATAGCTTTAACCCACTACCTCCTCAACTATTTCCTTGAAGTTTTCAATAATAACAGCTACATCTTCATCGCTAAGTCTAGTATGTAAAGGTAATGTTATTTCTTTTACATAATAATTATAGGCATTAGGATATTTTTCAATGTTGAATCCTAAGTTTTTATACGCAGTTAATAACGGTAATGGTTTGTAATGAACATTACAACTAATTCCACGCTCTGCCATTTTAACGATGATCTCACCACGTTGCTCAAATGTAGCACCTTCAACATGAGTAATATACAGGTGCCCACAAGATTTATAATCTTCTGAACTATGACTTAGAGCTGTAATTCTTGTCCCTTCGAATCCTTTGTTATATTGACTAATAATGTCTTCACGACGCTCTAAAAGTTCTGGATAACGATCTAGTTGAACTAATCCAATAGATGCTGCGATATCAGTTAAGTTGCATTTATATCCAGGAATTACAATATCATATTCCCAAGATCCAGCTTTAGTTTTTGCTAAAGCATCTTTTGTTTGACCATGAAGAGAATATATTTGGTATTCTCTATATAACTCTTCATTATCAAAGTTTTCATTTTGTTTCCAAGTTACACTTCCACCTTCAGCTGTAGTGAAGTTCTTCACAGCGTGGAATGAGAATGTAGTAAAGTCAGCAACAGAACCAATTTTCTCACCTTTATATGCACTTCCTAAAGCATGTGCTCCATCAGCTACAATAGCTACTCTACCAAGTTTCTCTTGATATTCACCACGTGCTTTGAATAAGTGTTTTTTACTCTCTACTACTTCAAAAATTTTATCATAATCACATGGAATTCCTGCTAAATCAACAGGAATAACAGCTTTAGTATTCTCAGTAATTGCATTAGCTAAAGCATTATAATCCATCTCGTGGCTATCTTCAGCAATATCAACAATAACAGCTTTTGCTCCAACATGATAAATCACACTACAAGAAGCTGTATATGTCATCGCAGGAACGATTACCTCATCACCTTCACCGATACCTAAAACACGTAACGTTAATTCTAACGCTGCAGTTGCTGAATTAAGACAAACAGTTTTCGGTGTATTAGTAAATTCAGATAATCTTCTTTCTAATTCTTTTGTCTTCGGTCCTGTTGTAATCCAACCTGATTTTAAAGTGTCTATTACTTCGTTAATTTCTCCATCACTAATATCTGGTGGTGAAAATGGTATATTATATTTTTTCATTTCAAACTCCTAATTATTTGTTTCTACTCTTATCAATAAAAAAACACAAGAGACTAATAATGTGGAAGGCCTCTTGTGTTTCTTGATTGAATTATCTAGATATTATTATACAATATAATCTATTATAATCAACTAAAAAGCCTTGATTTTATTTAACAACCGCAATAGCAGTCCTTATCATTATTTTAATATCATTTATAACACTGAATTCTTCAATGTACTTTAAATTATATTTCATCTTGTCTGGAAGAATTTCCTCCACATAGATCTCATCTACACTTCTTCCACTTCCTTTGAACTTCTCAATAACTTCGTCTTCATCTTTGTATTCGATACTCGCTGGAGAAGTTATCCCAGCAGGAAGAAGTAATGTCGCATTCATTTCATCAGTGTACTTATCTACATATTTCGCTACTTCAGGTCTTACTCCTACAAAACTCATATCACCTACAAATACGTTGATAAGTTGAGGCAGTTCGTCAAGACGTAGTTTACGTAGCTTATGTCCTACTTTACTAATACGAGGATCATTGTGCTGTGTAACAGCTGTCCCAAGCTTGTCCGCATCTTTAACCATAGTTCTAAACTTAAAGATTCTAAAAGTTCGACCATAAGTTGTAATGCGCTCTTGCCTATAAAATACAGGACCTTCACTATCAAGTTTTATCCAAATGGCTATTCCTAAAATTATCGGCGATAAAGGAATAAGCAAAATCAATGCCAACATCTTATCAAAAATCAACTTCAGAAATAACGATATCTTCTTCTTCTCAATCGAAGCTCTATACTTTTTTACCGCTTCTGTTTCAAATCTATTATCAATGTTCATCTTTCACCTTACTTATTTAACTGAATGTTTACAGACAGTTTTTCAAATTTATTCCATGCCTTTATTATAACATATTTCTAGATATAACAGAAGAAAACTCGGTAAAAAAAGACAACCAAATTAGGCTGCCTTAAATGATTTTCCAATAATAAATGGGAAAGTATTATTAATTATCTTAGTAATTAATTCACACAATATTATCGCTAATAATAACTCTACAATAGCTACTATATAATTACTAACAAATATTCCTGTATACTTACCAGCAAGTTGTTCCATAATTATGTCTAAAATATATAAAACTATCGGTGAATGATATGCATAATATATCAATGTGTTGCTACCAATTCTCTCTAATATTGGTATATTTGGAATATTTTTGAATAATATAAAACTTGCCCAGATACCAAAGAACGCAGCAACAAAATATAAGAAAGCCGAATTAATCTGTTGGTAATAAAGATCTACTCTAGTGTTATAGACTCCACATATAATACTTACTGCAACAACTGGTAAAAAATATGCTTTTCTGAAATACCTTTGTAAAGTATCTAGATCTTTTCTTAATATATATCCAGATAAAATAAATATTGATGCATACGGCACAAGATCAAAACTCCAAATTAACCAAAATTCCATCTCATATAGTTTTTTTCCTAAACTACCACATAATATAAGTACAATATATACAATTATATATTTATATAATGTATCACTATATTTTATCGCAAAATAACAAACTAGTTCTGCTAAGAATAACACATTTAAAAACCACAGTTGATAATAAATATGCATTCTATCAGCTACTATCATGGCTTTTATAAAATGTATAATATCTATTTTCAAAATAAATTGCGGTTGCAAAATAAATGATTTAATAAAAAATATAGAAATATTCATTAAAAAGCAAGGTATAACTATAGTTTTAAATTTTCTAGCAAAGAATTCAAAGAACGATTTATACTTGGCTACATTTAAAGTCATTCCAGATAAAAAGAAAAATAAAGGTATATGGAATATATATAGTAATAATTTCACCTTGGCTGGAGTGTATCCCATGTGACCAGCTATTACTAAGATTATGCAAAAAGCCTTCAACATATCGATATATTTAATTCTCTTACTACTCATTACTTATCACTCCTTAATATATATATATTCATATCATTTGAAATATCACTTTCTTTTACAAAGTAAACATCCTTATTATAATTTTCTTTAAACAATACTCTAATTTTATCGAAAGCACTAGAGTCCTTGGGTAAAATAAATTTAATATTATCACTATTTACCGCACTAGAAAGTACATTATTTGTATCTTCAACTCCGAATCCTTTTAGTTTATTATGATATTCAGGCGAAAATGTTTGCCAGGTCCCAAAAGTTATTATGTTTTTTGTTAACTTATCAGTCTCAACAAAAACCTTGCTAACATTAAGCTGCGAACTAACTAAGTTTCCGTATCCTGAAATAATATATAAATTATCTTTATTATTGACTAGTACATTGTTATAATCCTTATTAAAATCATGAGAATGATAATTAAACCAATACAATTCATTTTTTCCATAGTTCCATATAGAGCCCATTAATAGTATGCATAAAATTGTAAAGATAATATTTTCTAGATTATTCAATAATTTATAGTTTCTTTTTGTAAACAACTTATTCCCATATACAATAAAAATAAATAGAGCTAGAATAATAATAGGTATATAAACTCTCTCTACTACTCTTTGCCTAATTATTAGCGCCGTTAGTAGCGCTACAGGACTCAAAAATAGCAAATATCCATAATAACTTTTAGATTTATAAAATATAAAAACAAGAAGTACAAAAAATGTAAACAACTTATAAAACTCATTAGAAAAGTACTCAAGTATTATCTTTTTAATCGAAAAATTATATTTTTCTGATACTGACCTTACTTTATCAAGATTGTCTAACAACTCATTACTAAAGATTTGTTTTTCTGAGAAAATCCACGAATTATGACTTACTAATGTATTTTCAGTAATACCAATCTTATCTAGACTTTCTTTTTTTTCAGAATAATCAATAGCAGGATAGTCTCTTATTAAAGTACTCTTTTCATTCCATTCTATATAAGATTTCTCAACATCATTACTTTGTATGAATAACCAATTGGTTAAACTTACAATAAAAATTGTACTAATTAAAATACCTGTTTGTTTTACTTTTTTATTCCTAATTAGTTCAAATATAATTATCACTAAACATATTACTAAAAGACTGGGTATTATTTGAACTCTAAGAGAGATACCGATAAATATAAGTATAATAGGAAAAACTATGTTTTTTTCTTTATAAAGTAAAAATATTCCAGAGATAGATAATAAATAAGCAACCACAGAATATGTAAAATATTTTAATAAAGCAAACTCTATTACTAAAACTATTATCCATAGAACTATTTTATATTTTCTATCTCTCATCAGATAAAGCAAACATGAAAAACTTATACTATACGCTAATACTAAAAAAACGAAATAAACATTAACATTTGAAAATAAACTTTGAAATATTACTAATATCCTAGTTAATACTATTCCCATGTAGGGAAGTAACATATATTCTTTATTTAAAATCGAATAATTAATTGTAACATCATCAACAGCATGATAAATGTAACCATATAAATATCTATATAGCACTATAATAAATAATGGTATACCAATTGAAATTATTAGCGAGGTAGTTTTCTTCACTATTTACCTGCCCCCTTCCCTTAAAATATAATATTCAAAATTTAATAACACTAGTATAATACTATAATTAAAAGGTTTTTTCAAATTATAGCTGATTTTACTTTCCCTATACTATACTATTATATTTTTTTATGATATATTGTTACTAATATAATTTCTTCGAGGTTTATTATGAATTTTCCAAAACGAAACATTAATATCGATATTATTAAAACATTTTCCCTACTATTAGTTATTGGTTTACACTTTTTTCTATACACAAAATTTTACTCTGTAGAATATACACTCATTAGTATACCCTTTATTACTGTACGTAATATTACAATGACATGTGTTCCTTTGTTTATTGTTGTTACTGGTTACTTAAATAAGGATAAAACTTGGAATAGAAAATATTATTTAAATATTGGTCGTATTTATCTACTATATTCACTTGCTATATTTATTTTAACATTAGTAGACAATAAATATGCTATTAATACAATTTTATTTAAAACTACTCTTATTAATATCTTAAATTATAAATACTACGGATGGTATATTAATATGTATGTAGGTCTAATGTTAATCGCACCTATTATTAATATATCTTTTAAAAATATGACAGATATAACTAGAAGGCACGCAATGTTAAATATTATATTAGCTATATCTATACCAGTTACCTTATTAAATTTATTTTATGGTATTAGATATTCTATCTTAGGTTATATTTTGCCAAATTGGTGGTCTCTTACATGGCCTCTTTTATATTATATTATAGGGGTATGTTTTTCATATAATAAAAATATATTAAATAGAAATTCTAAGTTTACTTTAAAATTACTTGCTATAACAAGTATATTATCAGCTCTAGTTTATTACAAATTTCAGATATATGTTGAATCTGGACTTCATATTAACATCTTCATAGTCATCATAACAACATGCATCTTTTCATGGTTGCTTAGTCTAAATATTAATATACCCAAGAAAATTAAACCTGGTATAATATTCATTTCTAATAACACATTATTAGCATATCTGCTTTCGTATATTGTGGACAATATTATATACCCTTATGTGAATCTGATTTCTAATATGAATGTGAGATTCAGTCTATTTCCTGTAGTCGTAGTCCTGAACTTCATACTGACTATAATCCTTGTTATAATAGTTAGGGCGTTATTATCAATATTACGAAAAATATACCTTCTTAGTAAGATTTCTTCTCCAAAATAAATAATAAGAGCTTTAGCTCACCTAATCGGTGAACTAAAGCTCTTATTATTATATTAATTCTTTTTATAATTTCTTCCTATTCGTCTTGCAAATCGCTTATAGGTGGAAGCGACGGAACCCAAGCTCCATCATTTCCTACATAATAACGGCCACCATCCACATATCTATTAGTAACCATTCTTCCATCTGATCCTAGCCAATAATTCCCTGCCCATGCATTTCTTACTGCTGATCCATT
>NZ_KQ959921.1 GCF_001553035.1 Gemella haemolysans | reverse complement strand
TTTCTCCATGCCCCGAATTTGACAAAGAGCCTTTTTTTATTACAACTAATAAAATGAAGAACCTAGAGAAAATCTCTAAGTTCTTCATTCTTAATTAATTCTAGTTATTACAATTTTTAATTATTCTGTTAATAGCCTCTTTAACATTTTCTGGGTTAGTCGCTAGATTTATTCTAATATACTTGTTATAACCTTTACCAAACCAATGTCCAAAATCAATTGCTAGGCCACATTCATCTTGTATGAATTGTTTTGTTGTTTTTCCATCTAGTACTTTTTCTAAATTCACTAAAACTAAATATGTACCTTCTAGCGGATATACCTTAATCTCTGGAACTTTTTCTGCAAGGGTATCATGTAGTAAATTATAATTATATAATACTGTTTCCTTCAAGCCTTCAAGCCATTCATGACCTTCTCTATAACCAGCTTCTAAAGCAATTTGTCCTAGCAAGCTAGGTTCCGCTTCTAAGTTCTCTTTTTTATACGCATCAAAGACTTTTCTTACAGTATCATCAGGAATTAATATAGTTGCATGAACTAATGATGCAAGGTTAAATGTTTTTGAACCTGAGTTAGCAACAATAAGACGATGATTATATTTTCCATCTTCTAGTGCTAATGCAGAAATTTGCTTATGATTATTATATGTAAAATCTTGATGAATCTCGTCAGATAATACTAGAACATCATATTTTTCACAAATTTCAAACACTCGTTTTTGTTCTTCTAACGTCCATACTCTACCTACCGGATTATGTGGTGAACAGTGAATATATAATTTTACATTGTTATCACGAATTTCTTTCTCAAATGTATCGAAATCTATTTTAAACTTACCATTCTCCTCGAGCAACGGTGATTCAACTAGTTTTCTACCACTATTCCTAATAGAATTAGCAAATGGATAATATACAGGCGGCATAATTATAACTGAATCTTCTTTTTTGGTATATGCGTGAATCACCCATAAAATTGCTTGAACGATACCAGGAGCAAATCTTATCCATTGTTTTTCTACATTGATATCGTATTTTTGCTTATGCCATTTTTTATATTGATCATAATAACTTTCAGGCAACTTAGTATATCCGAAAACTCCATGATTTACACGTTCAATCAACGCTTCTCTTATACTCTCTGGAGTTTTAAATTCCATATCAGCTACCCACATAGCAAGAAGATCTTTATCTCCAAATCGCTCCTCTAAAGCATCCCATTTTAAACTATTTGTATTTTTTCTTTCAACGTAATACTTATTTACAAATTCTTCTACTCTACTCATTATTTCTGTCCTCTATACTTCTAAAGCTTGTGCAAAATCTTCTAATAAATCTTCAATATCTTCAACACCTACAGATATTCTTAATAAATCTGGTGTTAATCCATAAGAAAGACGTAATTCTTCTGGAATATCGAAATGTGTTTGAGTTGTAGGATAAGTAACTAATGTTTCTACTCCACCTAAACTTTCAGCGAAAGTTGCTACTTTTAACGAACGTAAAAATTTATCAATTTTAGAAGCATCATGAAGTTTAAAGCTAAGCATAGCTCCTTTTTTTGGATACAGAACTTCTTTAACATTTGGATTTTTTTCTAACTCTTCTGCTAATTTCATTGCATTTTTCTCTTGTTGATTAAAACGTAATGGTAAAGTTTTTAAACTTCTAACGAATAACCAACTATCAAACGCAGATAATACCGCACCTGTTGTATTAGAAATCCAGGCTAATCTCTCTCCAATTTGTTCATCATTAGTTATTACAGCTCCAGCTAAAATATCGTTGTGCCCTGTTAAATATTTTGTAGCTGAGTGAACAACAATATCAGCACCAATAGTTAATGGTTTCTGTCTTAATGGTGTTAGTAAAGTATTATCTACTATTAATAAAGCATTTTTTTCTTTAGCAATCTTAGCAACTTTTTCAATATCAACTTCTTGCATTAATGGATTAGTTGGTGTTTCTATAAATACAGCTTTAGTATTTTCTGTAATTTTTACTTCAAGATCTTCTTCGTCTGTAAAATAAACAAACTTCTGTGCACCTTTACGTTCAAGTTCATCAAAATACCTAAAACTTCCACCATATAAATCTCTAGAAACAAGAAATTCACTATTTAATTCAAATAATTCAAAGACTAATTGAATTGCACTCATACCTGAACTCGTTCCTATCGCACGACACCCTTCTTCAAGTTCGCACAATCCTTCTTCTAAAATTGTACGAGTAGGATTTTTTGTTCTTGTGTAATCATAACCCGTACTCTCACCTAGTCCAGGATGAGCATATGCTGTAGATAAATATATCGGAGTTACAATTGCTCCCGTTACTTTGTCTTTTCTATTTCCTAATTGAGCTAATTTAGTTTCAATTTTCTTCATTAAACAATACCTCATTTTATTAATTTCTTTTCAATGTTACTATTATAACATTATATTTGTTCAGAATAAACTAATTTATCTGAATTTTTTGTTTTTTTCTGAATATTTTTTAATTAAGTAACTTCAATTATCTGAAATAAAAAAATCGTTTGAATCTGATTCAAACGATCTTTCACTTAATTCTTACTTCTTCTTCAAAAATACAATACCCGTTATCAATTGCCATATTGTTATTGGATAAACAGTCATTCTTTCATAAATAGCTACAACTTCTGAAAGATTATTATTAATTGCATTATTCATAAATCCTGCACTAACTAACCCTATAGTTCCTAGTAATATAGAAACAGCACCGTATTTTTTATTTTCACTGAATAACGCTACCCCACTAATCAGAGCTGTAAAATTCCCACCTAGAAATGATAATCTTGCACCTAAACCATGGAGTCCATCTTCACTAGGAACACCACCTTGATATAATCCCACCAATACACTTCCAATAGCAAAAATTAACGGAGTTATTATAAACAGAAAACCAAACCTTCTTATTTTTAGTTTTTCAAATACTAGTAAATAATATGCAATAAAAAAACCAATACCCGTTACAACAAAGTCGATATTCATAAGAATAGCTAATTTTGAAAATCCATTTGGGACCCCGTCAACTACTAGATGCGGATAAACCCCTAACGAACTAATAAAGTGCTTTGAATATACTTCCCCCAAAGGAAAGCCAGTACCTACTGCTGCGATGAATTCACCTATTACATAGAGAATGCCATTTAATATAAATAACAAAGCTCCAACATGAATTATATTTTTTTTATTATCTCCTCTACAACATAATTATCCTTATTTTAGCATAATTAGTATAGAATTACAAAAACACGGTGCTATTTTAGCTCCTCAATTAGTTTATTAATGAACAAATCTAATATCAAATATTTATCCATATATGAAGATTTCAATAACTTATCATAATCAGCAGCTAAAATTAATGTCTTCATAATCTTATCCACACTATAATTTCTAATACCTTGTGCTGCTAGTTGTACTCTATATGGATGAACTCCTAATTCTCTAGCTATATCTTTTTGTGAATAGTGTTCATTTAACAGAACCTTTACTTTATAATATATTCTTAATTGTCCACTAATAAGTGATAATAAGAAAATCGGTTCCTCTTTTTTTAACACTAAAGAATTGTAGACTACTCTTAATTTCGAATAATTTTTCCCGAATAACTCATTAGTTAAACTGAATACATCGTATTCTAAACTTCTTGTCGCTAGTAATTCGATATCTTCTCTAGAAATTACTTTCTTCTCATCGCAATAAAGAAGTAGTTTTTCTAATTCTTTTTTTATATTAGCAAAATCTAATCGTGTATAATTCACAAGAAATTCTGCATCATCTCTTGAAATTTTCAAATTTGCATCAGCAACAGTTTTCACTATATAACTAGATATTTCCTTTTCATCAAAATTTGAAAATTCCTTAACTTCTCCTACTTCTTTAATTTTCTTTATAAGTTTTTTTCTACTATCAATCTTTTCAGAAATCTTTAAAATCAATACGACTTCTTCACTAATATTATCCAAATAACTTATTAATGTATCCACATTGTGCTCTACTTTAATCTTCTTAGGTTTAGCAAGTAGGAAATTACAATTTTCTGCAACTACTACTTTTTCATTCCCAAATAAACCACTGCTTCTACATTCATATACTAAAGACTCCAATGTATTTTCGTGCATATTTATTTTTACATAGTTAAATTCATCCAAGTCTTTTAAATACTTTTTAGCTATACTCTTTTCATAATCATTAATGGCTTCAAAATTTTCACCATATATTACATAGACATTTTTCATTAATTATCTACCTCAATTTCAAATTCAGAATCCTTATTCTTTACTCTAACTTTTTTATTATGATAATAAATAGTACTCTTTCCAAATTTCATCTCTGTATCCTCTTTAAGGACAATATAATCAATTTTTTTATACTGCGCCATGTCCTTTACTTCTTGTAATTTTTTTTCTAGACTATCTATTACAACAACTTTCCCAACCAGGTCTTTTGCTAAAAGATCTGGGGAATATCCACTCTTGTTCTTTTTCACAGAAGTCAAAAGCAAATAATCAAATTTATTTTTTCCTTCATAATTTAAAAGCAAATCGTACTGATTTATTATATCATAATCCTTATCTTTTTTTCTGTAATCTGTATAAAAATTTTGAATATTATTAGATGTATTTATTAATAGATTATTCTTATTTTCTCTAATATATAAAACACTCTCTTTCCCTATTTTTACATCTTCGGTATATGATTTAGGCGTATATATTGCTCCTAAACAAATTAAAATTATCATAAGAACTCCATAAATAGCATTCATATATTTGAATTTATTCAAGTTTATCAATATTGATAAAACAACAATAAATATAACTATTATAAGAAATATGTTTAACTTACCTATGCGAATAGGTTGAGCTATTAAAAACAACTCCTGAATTTTATCGAATATATTGAAAGCAATATTTAATATTGGTCTACAAATAATATTAAAAACTTGGACATTTATTAGGAATACAAGGTAGCTAAAAATAACTAAAGGAAAAATCACAACACTAAAAATTGGTACTAGGATAATATTACTAAATACAGAAATATAAACAATATTATAAAAATTATACATTAATATCGGAATACTTGCTAATGTAGAAATTACACTGATTCTAAGAGCACTATGAAATTTATTCTTAGATTTTTTAATATAACTTTCAGACATCAGTAGACTAAATGTAATTAAAAATGATAATTGGAAACCGATATTAAAAATAAGTAATGGATTATACATTATTAATATTAGAAAAGTAAATAGCAAACTGCCCAACTTATCTATATTTTTTCTTCTAAGCAAGATATAAAATATAATCATAAAACCTGCCCTAAGAACAGATGCACTAGCTCCGCTAAGTAACATATACAATGGAACTATAATCAAGATAATTTTCTCTATATAATCAACACTTACTCTAAATTTTAACAAGATAAAGTAAATTAGAGAAATGAGTACACCTATATGTAACCCTGAAATAGCTAATAAATGACTTGTTCCTAAATTTTTAAAAGAATTTATGTCATCTTTTAATAAATATCCTTTATCCCCGAAAATTAAAGCCTGAAAATAACCACTTTTATCAAAAGTAAGTTCTCTATTAATTTGTAAACTTAATTTATTTCTAAGTGTTAAAAATTTAAAATACATTGCATCTATATTTTTAACATCATGAATTTCGTTAATAGTTAACCTTTTAAAGATTCCTCTATTCTCATTATATTTTTTATAATCAAATGAATAAAAATTAGTCTTTTCTGAAATATCTTCTATATTAGCATTTACTAATAGTTTCCCACCCCAAAATTTTTCTTTAAAAAATTTCTTTTCTTCTTCACTCTTGACTATATAACTCACCAGCATCTTTTCATCTGAAAGATAGCCAATAGAAGACACATACGCTCCATTAACATCAAATCTATCAGAAACTACTAGTTCTAAATTTTTATTTTCAACATTAACAAGATGAGTAATGTTATTCTTTTGTTCATATGCTCCCCGAATAAAAAATACTAAGAAGACTATTACACAAATAATAGTTTTCCTAGCATTAAGATTTTTATTTTTCCAAGTTATTAGTAGAAAAATAACAATACATAGCATAGATATTACTACATTAAAGTTTAATAATATCGCCCCTAATGCTAGTAAAGAAAGTTGTAAGTAAAACATTACTTATTTAGTAACCTTTCAACCACATTGTTTACGTCGTAATCTACTTTTCTTACGACAACCCCTGATTTTTCTAATAACTCTCGAGCATATTCATTATTTCTATAATCATTTGCATAGCAAATTTCTTTTATCCCCGCTTGAATTATAGATTTTGTACAATTCAAACATGGGAAATGTGTAACATAAATTGTCGCACCTTCAGTTCCAACACCGAACTTAGAACATTGTAAAATAGCATTTATCTCAGCGTGAATTGTTCTTACACAATGCCCTTCTACTACTTTACAACCAACATCTATACAATGTTCATCCCCTTTAATTGAACCATTATAGCCACCTGAAACTATTCGTTTGTCTTTAACTATCGTCGCTCCAACAGATAATCTGCTGCAAGTCGATCTAAGTGATAATAGGTGGCTTTGAGCCATAAAGTACTCATCCCAACTAATTCTCTGCATAACTATACCTCTATTTTATCTTTAATTTTCTCAAAAGTAGATTTTCCTATGCCTCGTACTTTTGTAATATCTTCTTTCTTTTTAAAATCCCCATTTTTTTCTCTATGTGCAATTATTGCCTCCGCCTTTGTTTTTCCAACTCCTGAAATTTTCATAAGTTGCTCTTTATTAGCAGTATTAATATTAATCACATCTGTATTAGATGAACTACTACTATCAGATATTTGCTTCGGCTTTTCACCATGCTTAAGGACATAAATAACCATCTGATCTTTTACTTTTTGACTCAAATTCAAAGTAGAAGTATCAGCATCATCCAAAAGTCCACCGGCTTCTTCTATTAAATCTTTTACCCTTTTATCTTTTGTCGTTTCAAATACCCCAGGATGTTTTACTGCACCTTTCACATCAACAAAAATCTTTTCATCGTGTTTATCTTCAGCTTTTTCATCCTTATTATTAATCTCATTACTTGTATTAGAAAAACTAACACCGCTATAATCTTCTGTTTTATTTTGATTAAAATAAAACAAACCACCGATTATTAAAACAAGACTACACACAAATGCCAAAATAATAGATTTAACATTTTGTCTAAAAAATAATACGACATCTTCCTTTTTAATATTCATATGTCTCTCCCCCTAGTACCTATATTATATCATTAAATTTATTATATTAGTACTGAAAACCTAATTATAATATATTATTTATAATTCATGTATTTTATGTTATACTGATAAAAAATCACAAAATTCAATCAAATAATTAATTTTTTTTAACAAGGAGAAACATTATGGCTAACGAAATGAATTTATTAAACTGGACATTTTTCAGAGAAGTTGCTATCCCGCAAGATATTGCAAACTTATTGATAAACGGTGAACAGCCTGTTGCTGCATTTGCGACAATAAGAGACGTTGCTGTATTTACAGATAAAAGACTTATTGTAAAAGATGCACAAGGAATTACAGGGAAAAAAGTAGAAATCTATTCACTACCGTACTCTTCAATACTAATGTGGTCAACTGAAAATGCTGGTAAAATATTTGACTTGAATGCCGAAGTAGAGCTTTGGACTAAAGTTGGTAAAATAAAAATTAATCTAAAAAAAGACATCGACATTCGTAGATTTGATACTTTACTAGCTCAATATATACTTTAATCACAAAACTTAGAAGAAATGAACTAAAAATCCTAAAAATTAGAGTTTTTCTCTAACTTTTAGGATTTTATTAAATATTACAGTTGAAGTTTTTCTCCATTTTTATATACTTCGTCAATAATTGCTCCACCTAGACAAACATCTCCATCATAGAAAACAACCGCTTGTCCCGGAGTAACCGCACGTACTGGTTCTTTATAGACAACTTTTACTTTATTATCTTCTAATACTTCTACTTCTACCTCAGTATCTGGTTGACGATATCTGAATTTTGCAGTACATGTGAATTTATTAGGTTGTGGATTTTTCGTTGTAAATGATAGTGAACTTGCTAGTAAGCTATCTGAATATAGTTTTTCATTGTGGAATCCTTGGCAAACATACAATACATTATTTTCAAGATCTTTACCACATGCAAACCATGCTTCACCTTCTGTATCTTTAGTTCCACCAATCCCTAGTCCGTGACGTTGACCGATTGTATAATGCATTAAACCAATGTGTTCTCCACGGACATTACCATCTAAGTCCACCATTTTACCACTTTGAGCTGGTAGGTATTGAGATAAAAATTCTCTAAAGTTTTTCTCACCGATGAAACAAATACCAGTTGAGTCTTTTTTCTTCGCTGTAGCAAGACCCGCTTCTTCTGCAATTTTACGAACATCTTTTTTCTCAAGTTCTCCTACAGGGAATAAAATATTTTTAATTTGGTGTTGTTTTAATTGAGATAAGAAGTAAGTTTGATCTTTATTATTATCAACACCACGTAACATTAAACGTTCTCCATCAACATCTTTAACTCGTGCGTAGTGCCCTGTTGCTACGTAATCCGCACCTAAATCTTCTGCATATTCTAAGAAAACTTTAAATTTAATTTCTTTATTACACATAATATCTGGGTTAGGTGTACGACCTTTTTTGTATTCATCTAAGAAGTAAGTAAATACTTTATCCCAGTATTCTTTTTCAAAGTTTATAGAGTAATAAGGAATATCTAATTGTTCACATACTTTAATTACATCTTCGTAATCTTTTTCTGCAAGACAAACTCCTCTGTCATCTTTTTCTTCCCAGTTTTTCATGAAAACACCGATTACATCATATCCTTGTTGTTTTAGAAGATATGCTGTTACTGATGAATCAACTCCACCACTCATTCCAACTACTACTTTTTTGTTGCTATTCATTATTAGTTCCTTTCTTTAATTCTTTTCTCTAAAGTTACAATCTTTTCTATAACTTCATCAATTAATTCTTTGCTTGTATCAAAGCCAACACTCATTCTTACAGAGTGTGCTGCACGTTCAATATTATACATTTCTGTTATTATACGACTTCCTTTTATATTTCCTGAACTACAAGCAGATCCTCCAGAAATATAAATGTCACGAGCATCTAAATATGTAATCAGTCGCTGCGCTTCAATATTTTTAAAATAAATATTCAATATATTCGGCAATGAATTCTCTATAGATCCATTTACTTCAAATTCAACTTCATTTTTCTCAAGTTCAGAAACAAAGTAATGTTTCAATTCTCTAAGAGCTGGAATTGAATCTAATGTCTCTGATAAACAGTCATTAAGAACTAGTATCCCTAATAAGTCAGTCGTTCCAGAACGAAGACCATTTTCCTGACCTCCACCTAATAATAATGGCTCAGCATCTCCATCTTTAGCATATAAAAATCCAAAATTATTAAGTGAACCAATTTTATGCGCTGAAGCTGAAGCAAAATCCAAACCTAATTTTTTCACATCAATTTCAACTTTACCTAATGCTTGAACAATATCACTATGCAATAGTATATTTTTATCCGCAATAAGTTCTGAAACCTCTTTTATAGGATTTAGTACCCCTGTTTCATTATTTGCTAACATAATTGAAATCAATACTGTCTTAGAATTAATCTTCTCTTTCAATTCATCTAGAGATATAGATCCACTTTCATCTACTGATAATTCATGAACCTTAAATCCAAACCTTTCAAGTCTCTTAGCACTAGCTTTTACAGATGGATGTTCTATAGATGAAATTATTATTTCTCCTGTTTCAAATCTAGTTAATACATGATTAAATACTGTATTATTACTTTCAGTACCCCCAGAATTAAAAATTATTTCATTACTACTTGCATTTAGAGTATTAGCTATTTTTTCGCGTCCTTCACGAACTAGCCTATTATTTTTCTTTCCTAGAGTATGGCCACTACTTGGATTAGCATAGACTTCTTTTAGTATATTCATATTTTTTTCTATGATATCAAAATGTTTTCTTGATGTTGCTGCATAATCTAAATAAATATTCGCCATATCATCGCCTCCTAATATTAATCATATTATATTTTAACACAAATAATGGTCAAATAAAATCAAAACCACTTTTTATAAGTGAGGGACTCAAAAATCCCAATCAATTTCATCGAATTGCTCCTATAAAATTCATTAAATATCAATGGATTATCGTATCTATGAATACTCGTGTAACCTTTTTCCAAGATTTGAAACTTTTATTGGTCAACCTCAAATTTGTTCAAAATAATTTTCAACATCACTTAACATCTTTAATCCTAACTCCTCAAATTCTTTATCTTCAACACGTTTGGTATAGTTTAAAATACCTAGTGCTGAGATAAAAATCAAGCAGTACTCTAGTTCCTTAGAAAGAACTTCCTCATTTGAATATTCATAATAATGTTCTAAAAACAATTCTATTTTTCTTTTATCATTATCTAAATCTTGATAAAAATATTTAATAAAATCTAAATAATAACTTGCATATTTTACTCTTTCAAAATCTATTAATACCAAATGATCATCTTTTTTCATAATGTTTCTAAGACCAAAATCACCATGAATAAAAACTAATGTTTTTCCATATTCTTCATCTAATTTACTAATATTTCTTAGAAACTTTGAATAAAGCTCATGTATTTTAGTATATTCTTTTCTATCTGCTAATCTATACACATTTTTCCCTAAAACTTTCTCCAATGAAGTTTCTTTTTCATTTTCTATTTCAAGCCAATTCCCTCTATGAAAATTAGATATTAGCTTGGCTATTTTTATTATATATTCAGCATTTACGCTTTCTTTATTTAATGGAATATAATCTTCATATTTCAGTACTAGTGCAGAACATTTAGAAAAATCTAATAATAAATTACCTTTACTTCTTAATACTTCATACTCTAGTTTATATTTTAATGGATCTTTAAAAATTTTAACGAATACTCTTTCTCCTAATTTTTTAGAAAATCCTATAAAATGCTTATTTTCAGAAATATGATTTATTTTTTGTAAGTTTGCATCTAGTAATTCATCAAGTTGTCTTTTCATAATCACACCAAAATATTCATAAAAAGGGAGCTACTCAAAAAACATGATTTCAGCAAAATCTATTTTTTGAGTTAACTCCTTTTTGAATTCTTATCCTTTAACTTCTTCTAAGTCTAATGTTGACTTCGCATTTAACGTTAATGGATTAGCGAATATATTATTTTTATAATAATAGTATCCTGCTGCTCCCATCATCGCAGCATTATCACTGCAATAACTCATTTTTGGAATAAGTACCCCTACTCCTAATTGATGTTCTAGTTCTAGGACTTGCTTACGAAGTTCACTATTACCTGCAACACCACCTGCTAGAATCAACTGTTTAACACCTAAATTTATAATAGCTTTCTTAGTTTTTGCAATTAAAACTTCAACTACCGCTGTTTGGAAACTACATGCTAAATCTTCAGATACAATTTCTTCTCCTCGTTGTTTTGCATTATGAACGAAGTTAATTACTGCTGACTTCATACCTGAAAAACTAAAGTTATAATCATCACTATCAATCATCGCACGAGGGAATTTATACTTATCTTCACCTAACTTAGCTAGTTTGTCTACTTTAGGTCCACCAGGATATTCAAGATTTAACTGTCTAGCAACTTTGTCATAAGCTTCACCTACAGCATCATCATGAGTAGAACCGATTATTTCAAAATCAAGTTCATCTTTTAAATATACAAGTTCAGTGTGTCCTCCACTAACTACAAGTGCTAGTGATGGGTATGATATATCATTATCAATATTACTAGCATAGATATGACCCGCTATGTGATGTGCTGCAATTAGAGGTTTATCTAAAGCATAACTTAATGTTTTCGCCACATTAACACCAACTAGTAATGATCCTATTAATCCCGGTCCTTGTGTTACACAAATTGCATCTATCTCATCTAATGATGTTTTCGCTTCTTCTAGCGCTTCTTCAACAATCTGCATCACTACTTCTATATGTTGTCTACTCGCTATTTCAGGTACTACCCCGCCAAATTGCTTATGAGTTTCAATTTGACTACTTACAATATTCGATAGTACTTCTTTACCATTTTTAACTACAGCTACACTAGTTTCATCACAACTTGTCTCTATAGCTAATATAGTTACATTATCTAAATTCTTAAATTCTTTCATTGCTAAAATCCCTTATCATTACATAAGCATTTTCGCCATTATTTTTGTAATAATTCTTTCTTATATCAATAGTACTAAATCCTGCTTTTTCGTATACAGTTATTGCAGGCATATTACTTACACGTACTTCTACAATCGCTTTTTTTACACCTTTTAATTTTAAAAGTTGCATAACATAAGTGAAGAAAATTTGACCTAGTTTTTTATTTTGGTGCGGTTTATCAATGACTATTTTATTAACTTGATATTCATCAGCAACTAACCAACCACCACAAAAACCAATAATTTCATCATCGTTAAATAATCCATAGTATTCTGCATTAGCATGTTCAAGTTCAGACTTAAACATATCTTTTGTCCATGCATCGTCAAAATTATCAATATCTATCTTTGATAATACATCCAGATTACTTATATCAATTTTATCTACTTTTATCATTTTCAAGCTCTCTTTCTGCTTCAGTTTTTCTTAAATATTGTGGTTTCATATTATAACAATCCACTTCTTCTAATGAATCGTATATTTTTACAACATTGGCTGCTTGAACCATTTCATCATTTTTTAATCCATCAAGAAGAAGTTCATTTAATTTTTCTATATCTTTACTGATGTATACAAATTCTTTGTTCTGAGAAACAAGGAAATCATTGATTTCTTCAAGTGAGTAATACCCTTCTTCTAATGTTTCTATTAAGTTTCCTCCAATATTTTCATATACTGCACCAAAAACATTACCACGTCGTGCATCAATAAAAGGAACAAGTAGCTTATTACTGTCAAACTCCAATAACGCCTGTAATTTTAAAGAAGAAACTTTTTTCAATTTAATCTTAAGTGTATAAGCTAGTGTTTTACATACTGCTGCAACTACACGGATTGCTGTATATGAACCTGGTCCCTCACTAGATATTATTTCTGTTAAGTCAGTTTTTTTCTTATTTGCTTCTTTTAAGCAATTTTCTATTTCTTCTAAAATAACCGCGGACAAGTTATTGCTACATACAAAGTTTTTTTCGGCTAGAATATTTTTTTCTTCAAAACATGCAATTGAACATACACCATTCGAAGCTTCTACAATTAAACTTACCAATTTTCACGTATCCTTTCTTCTATTTTCTCATATTCACCATTAGAAATAATTTCAACTTCTCTATGGTCATCTACTAATCGAATATTAAAAATTAATCTTTCTTTCGGTATAAAGTCTTCAATAAACTCTCCCCACTCAATAACACTAACATTATCTTCAAAGAAAACATCTTCGAATCCTAAATCTTCATCACTATCTTCCAAACGATAAGCATCAATGTGATATAACTTTCCATTAGGATACTTATATTCTTTCATAATATTAAAAGTTGGAGAGTTAACCACACTCTTAACCCCTAAATATTCTGCTAAATACTTAGTAAAAGTTGTTTTCCCTGCTGCTAAATCTCCATTTAACAAAAGTATTAATCTATCTTCTATACCTTCACTAACAATTTTCGCTAAACGTTTAGTATCTTCTAAATTTTTTATTACTATTTTTAACATTATTTAACCTTCTAAATCTTTATTTATATACCAACTACTATAATATCATATTTACCAGTATATTCCAACAACTAAAGGTATAAATAATGTTTTATAGAAATAACCATTTTTAAAAATTAAGAATCATTCATTAACTAACTCATTCACTTAGTAATTAGTCCTAATAAAATCATAAAATAACGCCAAGATATTTCTATCTCAGCGCTATTATTAATCATTTAATCCGTCGTTAAATCAAATCTTATTTTACTACTCTTACTCTTGAAGTTCTTTCAATTGGTGCAGCTTCTTGTAATTTTTCACCAAATGGCATTTGAGCACGTAGTACTAAGTTTGCAGGAATATTCCATTCAGCAGCAACTTTTTCATCAATTACTGGGTTATAGTGTTGAATGTTAGCTCCAACTCCAGCGTCCGCTAATGCATTCCAAACTGCAAATGATGCAATCCCTGTTGATTGTTCTGACCAAATTGGGAAGTTTTCCGCATATGCTGGGAATTGTTCTTGAAGACCTTTTACTACATCGTGATCTTCGAAGAATAAAATTGTTCCATATGCTTCTGCAAAACTATCGATTTTACCTTTTGTAGCTGCTTTAGCTTCTTCATTAGGTAAGAATTTTTCTAATTCACCAAAAGTAATATCCCAAAGTTTTTGGTGATTTTCACCTAGTAAAACTACTGCGTGTGCAGTTTGTGAGTTAAAAGCGCTTGGTGAATATTTAACTGCATTATCGATAATTTCTAATGCTTCTTGTTCTGAAATTGGTAAATTTTTACCTAGTACATAAACACTTCTTCTATTTTGATATAAATTTTTTGCTTCTGCCATTATTATGTCCTCCGTTTTTTTAGCTATTGCTAAACTTTATTATTTGTTTTATAATTGTTATATATATAATTATAATATTTACCAAAAAAATAACAAGTACGTTTTTTTATAATAGTAAGTATCTTTTATGATAGAATTGTATAATATCAATGAAATTTTAAGGAGATTTTTTTATGGAACAACAAGAACCTTTTGGAAAATGCCCCTTTTTTACAACTCAAAAAATATTGTCTGGAAAATGGACAATATTAATTCTTCATCTACTAGAAGATAAAAGTATTAGATTTAATGAGTTACAAAGATCACTAGGGACAATTACCCAAGCTACATTAACAAAACAATTAAAGCAATTAGAACAAGATGGACTTATAAATCGTAAGGTTTATGCTCAAATACCACCAAAAGTTGAATATAGCTTAACGGATATCGGAAAAAAATTCCAATCAGTACTTAATGAATTAGAAATTTGGGGAAACGACTATATCGATTACTTAAAAGAAAATAGAGAAGCTGTGTAAAGTTATGGATAAACTAAATGAAATTAAAGCAAAACTTCATCTTCTTTCAAATGATCAATTAGATATTATTCATAGACTTATTTCATCTTGGAATATTAAGGACAATAAAATCCAAACAGACGAAAATCTAGTTAAGAAAATCTATGAAAGTACTATATCAGCTATAGAAGACCCACTAAAGAATTATTCAAAAGAAGAACTCTTAGAAGAATACGGTGTGTTATTTTATAATCCTCAAGAAATAGCTAACGAAAATTTTGGAGAAGTTTCAATAGAGTATAATTATGAAGGGCACACTCAATCAAAAGAGCCTAATTATTACAGTGAAACTAGTAAATTATTGAATATTTATGGAAATGAGTTTAACAAAGATTCTTCGAGTCACCATTCAAATACTAGTATAGATGATTTCGATCCATTATTCCCTGATACTGATTTTGATTCATTAACAAGTCTTAATAAAAGTAAATACGATGATTTAGATTTTTCAGCATTAATTTCTAAAAAGCCGAAATAACTGTATTCTAAAAACAAATCTAATTACTAAGCTATAACCAAGATTTTCTTATAAAATAGAATAGATACCAATAGCTAAAAAAACTATTGGTATCTATTCTATTTTATGATATTATTCTCCAAATAATCGCAATATTTCATCTCTAAATTTTGAATATATAAATTCGGAGCTTTATTTTTAATTTTTCTAGCTTCATTTATTAAATTCAAAGCTTTTTCATCATCTAACTTTACACCGTTTTCGTATGTTGCTAAAATATTCTTCGTTTGCGGATTATTTTGTTTCAGTCGAACTTTTAAACTCTTATCATTCATAAGTTCTTCTAATAGTTCATCTTCTGGATTCACTAAACTTATTAATTTTACTAACAATGCCATAAGTTCAACTTTATAAACTGGTAACAAATCATCTCTTTCAATATATAGTTTTCTTGATTCATTATATAAAGCATCAAACTCAAAGAAATATTCTAATCCATCTAATTTTATAAATTCTAGTGCATCAGTTAGATAATTAGTATTAGTTATTTCTAATGAATTTATTTTTTCTACTATTTCAGGTTTTTCAATTAATAAATTCTTTCCAATACTTTGATAATATATATATTCCAATTGTAAATGTAATATGAATCTAGTAGTTTCATCTTTACTAGCGTGATAGAACGTCATTCCATCGTTGAATCCCATCGGAATCAAATTTAGAAAAGCCAAGACAAAGCCTATTAAAGCAAATAATAATGTATAATAACTTGGTAAAATTAACCAAGAAACAATAGAAAATATAATATTAAATATAACACCACCTAGAAGATATAATCTATACTTAAACTTTCCTTCAACATATTCAGGAGCCCTCATTAAACACTGACCACCTGTTCCTGCTAGTCTTTCATATCTAATTTTAAGTTTACCATTTTCATCTTTTATAATTTTGAAATCAAACACTCTAAAACTTATAAATTTGTATCCTGATAGTAATCCAAAAACTAAATGCCCCGCTTCGTGAATTATGACTTGTAAAATAAATACTACTACTCCTGCAATTAACAACAATATGATATTTGGAGTATCCACTTTCGAAAGTGAATCTCCTGCAATCTTACCGACAGAATATCCTATTATCGCCCCAACAATCATAATTCCTAATATTTGTAAAAATCCATTAATAATCTTTTTTTTCATAAATTATTCTCCTATTCATTTTTTTCATGTATATAAGTCATCATTTCGCTAATATTTTCCATATTTTCATCTACTAAGATATACATCCACTCTCCCATAGCTGTTGCAAATACTTCCGGTACTCTATCAATTAAACGAAGTTCTTTAGAATATCTATTATAAATATCTTCATTAGTATATTTATAAGTATATTTATCACGTCTCGATAAAGCAACACCATTATAGTTATTCTTTACTTTTTTTGGTGAATTACCAACTACAACATCAGCATACATTTCAAATAAGTCACATTCGTAAGTACGATTATATAAATCAACTGTATATCCACCCGCTATTCTATTATTATATTCTAGCGCAATATAATCATTATTAGGTAATTTGAAAAATTCGATATGGAAGAACCTTTCCTTCATACCAAACTCTTTAACAATATTTCTACCATATTCTTTTAGTTTAGGATCAATTTCTCTAGAAATTATATTTCCATAATCTAGACTATCATTTAATAAATCTAAAGTAGGTTTTGTATAATAAAAACTAGTCTCAAATACGACTTCACCTTTAGAATCAATTAGCCCATCATAAGTGCAAAGGACACCATTATCTATATAACTTTCAATGAAGTACACAACGTCTTGATTCCATTGATTTTCAAATATTTCTACATCTTCTTTTGATAAAAGTTTAAAAGTATTATTAGCTCCTACTCCATTATCTGGTTTAGCTATTACCGGTAATTTAATATCTTTTATCGCTTTTTCAAGTTCTTTAATAGTTTTTACAGCTCTCCCCTTAGCAACCGGTACTTCGGCTTTAATAAATCTTTCTTTCATTTTCGATTTATATTTTGTAAAATCTAAATTTTTAGGTTTTACTCCTGGGATATTAAATTGTTCTCGTATTATTGAATCCAACGTCAACCAATACTCGTTGTTAGACTCAACCCTATCTATAACACCGTGTTTATATATTAAGAACGCTACACCCCTTAATACTTCTTCATAATTTTCTAAATCATTTACTTTATAATATTCAGTTAGAGAATTCTTTAATCCATCAGTAAGATTATCATAATTTTCATTACCTATTCCTAATACTCTAACCCCTTTTTCAACCAGCTTTCTTGCAAAACTTTCCTGTGAAGTTGGAAAATTTGGTGACACTAATAAATAATTCATAATAATCCCTTCTTTCCTAATTTTATTCATTAGTTTACCATAAACTTCACTATTTTTCCAATGAAAACATAAAAAAAATATGAATCATCTCCTTAATGTTCGGATAATGATTCATATTGTATTTTATTCTTTTACATTTATAGTCAAGTTCTGTAAATATGTTTTAAATGATGAGTTGACCTCTTCACTCAATCCTTTAGTAGCATTTAAATCCACTGTAATTTCTACTTTTTCATTATAAGTTTGTGTCATAATTATATTACTTAATACACAAATATTAGAAACTAAACCACAAAACTCTACTTCTTTATAGTCACTTCGTGAAATAAATTTTGCTAAATCTATACTTCCAAAAGATGTCTTATTAAAGACTTTCTTAGCTTGTTTTTCATATCCAGCTACTTTTCCGTATAGATTATGACCTTCGCTATCAATTATACAGTGTTCAATAGGTAAATGTTTACCTTCTCTAGTTGTAAGATAATTAGTATAGTGAGTGTCTTTTGTGAAGATTACATCTTGACCAGCTTTTAAATACTCTTCAATTTTGTTAGCTATCACTTGATCAAGTTGTTCTGCTGTTTCAAACCCTAAAGCACCATCTACAAAGTCCTTTTGATAATCGACTACTACAAGTAATTTTTCAGTCGTATCATGTTTTAACAATACCCTTAGATATAATAAGAATGCCACAAATGCTAAAAATCCTAAGCAATAAAAAATAATATCTGATTTGAATTTCGGATTTGTTCTTTCATCTAACACTACAAACTTAACTAAAACAGCAGCATCTATCAATAAAAGAACTAGTAGATATTTCATTCTTTTTTTAAAATATACAACAAAATCTTTTGCACCTAATTTTTTATAAATTAAGTAGATAAATAATGCTGCTATTGCTAAAATGAACAACATTGTTCCATACTTATGTAGTAATTTAAATGCGTGGGGAGCACTTGGTCCCAAGACATAACCTAGTGTTATAAACACAACTACCCAGAATATTCCACCAATTGTTGAATATATATGGAATTTTTTGGCATCTATACGCGAAATACCAGAAAAATATCCAAGTATATGTCTAACACCTGGTAAAAAGTATGCTATAACTATTACAATATTTCCAAATTTATTAAAAAACTCAGCTGCTTTCGTCATTCTATATGGTGTAAGTCCAATATATGAACCATACTTATCAACTGCCTTAGTTCCTAACCTTCTACCAACTTCATAAGAAAATTGCATCCCTAAAACAGTTCCCAATGCACTTGCAACAATCATCCCTATATAACTTCCATGATTATTATATGCCATTATTCCAGCTACTACCATCATCGTCTCACCTGGTAGAGGAAGAGCCGCAAACTCCAAGATAAGCGACACAAATAATATTAAATATACATGTTCAGCTAATAGTTTAAATAACATTTCCATATATAAACTATTCTCCTTTTTATTTATTTTCTAATAAATTATATCATATTTTACTTTCACTTAAAAGCTAAAAAGGTAAATTCTATATGATATAAATAATATTAAAAATTATCTTATCACATAAAACTAACAACTAGTTTAAATATTTACTATCGTACCTATAGTAAAACAATTTAATAAAAAACTAGAGTCATACTTAAAGTAAAACTCTAGCTCTTATTCATTTTATTTTCTTTCTTCAATTACTCTTACTAAGTCTTTGATTTGAACGATGTTTTCTGCATCTTCATCAGAAAATTCAAATCCGTATTTTTCTTCAATATCCATTACTACATCAGCAACATCAATTGAATCAGCATCAAGATCTTCATTTAATCTTGATTCTAAAGTAATTTTATCCGCATCTATTTTAATATATTTAGTAATAATTTCTTTTACTTCTTCGAAAATTGCCATTAATTTGTTTCTCCTTTTTCCATCGCTTCTATCATTATACCATAAAGTTTTGTTTTGTGTATTTGTTTTGCTTGTTGAACTGCATAATATAGTGCATTTTCATCAGCTGAACCGTGAACTTTTATACTTGGTTTTTTTATTCCTAATAAGAATGCTCCACCATATTCACTGTAATCAAATTTCTTTTTGAATTTTGAAATTCCGCTTTTTACCAGTAATGCAGAGATTTTTGTAATAATATTTTCTAAGAAAATACCTTTAATCATTTTACCTAAAGAACTTGCTACACCTTCTATAGATTTCAATAAAATATTCCCAGCAAATCCATCAGCTATAACTATATCATATTTATGTTCAAGGATTTCTCTTGCTTCTATATTTCCTTTAAAGTTAGCAATATCTTCTTTAAGTAACTTATGAGCCTCTTTATATACTTTATTACCTTTTGACTCTTCTATACCAACATTTAGTAATGCTACCGAAGGTGTTTCTATATTATAAATATATTTCATATATAATTGACCAAGTTTAGCATAGTTTAGTAAATCATCCGGTTTAGCTTCCACATTTGCACCTAAATCTGTAAATAAGAACTTATGTTCTGATCTTGTCGGTAATAATGAAGCTAATCCTGGTTTCGAGATGCCTTCAATGCGCCCTAGCATAAATAGAGAACTAGCCATAAAAGCACCAGTGCTTCCTCCAGAAATTGCTACATCGATGACATCATTATTTAAATCAGCCAGCATTCTTATCATTGAAGCATCTTTTTTCTTTCTATGAACACGTGCTGCATCATCAGACATCAACACCTCTTCAGTACAAACATTCTTAACAATATTTTTTGTTTTAGTTATTTTGTTTAAGTTTTCTTCAAATCCATATACATAAAGTTCTACTTCTTCATCTTTATAGCTATTAACAAAATTAATAATTCTATCAGGTTCATCTACACCTAGTATATCGATACCTATTTTCATAATATTATGCACTTTCTTCTCCTATTAATTTAGCCTCTACTACAAAACGGCTTTCCCATTCACCTGTTTGCGGATTAAAATTATCACAAGTGAATAATTTTAAAATTTTCGGTTCATTTTCATGTTGTTCTAAAATTTCAACTTGCGTCGGTACTACATCATAAAGTTTATTTACTTCATATGTACGCAATTTATCTTTTGAAATAATTTGAATTTTAGCACCATTTTTAATTTTTGTTAAGTTATTAAATCTTATTCCTACACCTTGCACACTGTGCCCAGCGATAACAACATTTTGAGCATCTAAGTGTGATGGTTCTTGTGATGTTGCTACTCCATTAATTAAATTGATTTCGGTAACATCTTGGAAGATTGGTTCTTCTATATCTACACTATCAATTTTTAAAATTCCTAACATTGAGTCAGTTAATTTTATTTTTGACTCATTATCCGTAAACATTTTTTGCCACCACGGGATGTCTACTTCACCTTTATTATTTTTATAAGCTGTAATAATCTTATCATTGGCATTTCCTGTTAAATATTCTCTAATTTGATTTTTAAATATTAACACCACTGATGTACATAACAGTACTACGATAAGAATATTTAAAAAAGTATTTTTTAACTTTTTATTCATTGTTTCCTCCTATATTATCGTTTCTTCTAATCCAACATACTGCAATAATCTTTCTTTATTATTAGTTACTTCTATTATTTTCACCGCTAACTTTTTCGCTAAGTACATTAAATCAACATCGTTAATTAAATCGGCAACTTTAAAACTCGGTACACCACTTTGTTTTGTTCCAAAAAAATCACCAGGTCCACGTTGTTTTAAGTCAAATTCTGCAATTTTAAAACCATCATTTTCTAAACACATTATATCTATACGTTCACTTTTTGAATCAGTTACTAATATACAATAAGACTGAAACTTACTTCTTCCTACACGACCTCTTAGCTGGTGTAGTGTCGCAAGCCCAAAACGATGAGCATCTACAATAATCATAAATGTAGCATTTGGAACATTTACTCCAACTTCAATTACCGTAGTAGAAATAAGTATATGTATTTCTTTATTTAGAAATCTCTCTACAATTGCATCTTTTTCCTTATTATTCATTTTACCATGTAATATTGCAATTTTATAATCATCTGGTAGGTAATTTTTAATATTTTCATATGTTTCCTCTACATTTTGAAGATCCATCTTCTCGGATTCTTCAATCAATGGACAAACTACATAACCTTGTCTTCCATTATCGAGCTCCATACGGATATTATCTAGTACCTTGTAAAAACTCTTATTCGTAGCTTTATATGTCTGAACTTTCTTTCTGCCAGCCGGTAGTTCATCTATTGTAGATACTTTTATATCGGTAATCAAAGTAATTGCCAAACTTCGCGGTATTGGAGTTGCAGTCATCATTAATGAATTAACAGCTTCCCCTTTGTTGCTTAATAATTGACGTTGTTTAACACCGAAACGATGTTGTTCATCTGTAATTACATATTTTAAATTATTGAATTTTACATCTTCTTGAATTAAAGAATGTGTTCCAATTAATAATTCTATCTCACCAACCTCAAGTAGACTTAAAATAGTCTTTCTTTCTTTCTTAGGCGTACTACTAGTCAAGAGAGCTACAGAGATATTCAAATCTTTAAAAAACTCAAAAAATGTTTCAAAATGCTGATTTGCTAATATCTCGGTTGGTGCCATAATCGCTGTTTGAAAGCCGGCTTTTATCGTTGCATATAAAGTTGCTGCTGCTACTGCAGTTTTCCCACTACCAACATCACCTTGCAATAATCTATCCATCTTATAAGGATTATTTAGATCATCTACTATTTCATCAATAACACGGCTTTGGGCAACTGTTAATGTAAATGGTAAGCTATTTTTAAATTCATCTATATGTTTATTTTTTATTCCAACACAATATCTACTATCCTCTATTCTACTACTTATATTCTGAAGCTGTAATTTTAACTGGTAATTAAACAACTCATGAAAAGCAAACATCTTCTTTGCTTTATCAAATTCCTCAGAATTTTTTGGGTAATGTAGCGTATATAAAATCTTATCCAATTTCCAAATTCCTTTAAAATTTTCAGGAACTAAATCTAAAATAACATTTTCACCATCTATCATATTAAACGATTCTTCAACAAGCTTTGTAAATTTTTTCTGAGTAATGCCTTGTTTAAGATGATAAAAAACTTCTATACTATCACCTTTAGGCTTTTCATCAACAACATTGAAACTTACACTCGAAGCCGTTATTGTATTATTTGCAGCATTATACGTCCCTTTTACGACTACATCCTTACCTTCAACAAGATTTTTTTTCAAGTAATGTTGATTAAAAAAGACGATTTTAATACTGCCAGAAGCTGTTAATAAAGTAAAAAATGACCTACTTCTTCTATTTCCATAAAACTGGGTACTTACCCTAGTTTCTACTTTTCCAGTCGTTATGACTTTTTCATTATCTTTTACAGAAGAAGAAAAATCAGTAGAACTAGATACTCTATAAGGAATATTATACAAGATATCACGAATAGTATAAATTTCTAGTTCGTTCAAAGTTTGTAAATATTTCTTTCCAACACCTTTTATAGTTCCTACTGATTTTTCTAAAATATTAATCATTACCGAATAATAAACTCCTATATTTTTCTCCAGTTTTTGTGATTGCAAGACCACCTCTGGCAGTCTCTTTTAATGTCGTGGACATTTCTAATCCTATTTTATACATCGCTTCTAATACTTCATCAGCAGGGATTCTACTCTTTATACCTGCTAATGCTAAGTCAGCAGCCATAAGTGCTGTTGAAGCTCCAGCTGCATTTCTTTTTACACAAGGCACTTCCACCAATCCTGCTACAGGATCACATACAAGACCAAGCATATTTTTTAAAGCTATAGCAAATGCATGAGCACTCATTTCAGCATCTCCACCCATTGCTTCTACAATAGCTGCCGCAGCCATTGCGCTTGCAGAACCTACTTCTGCCTGACAACCACCTTCTGCACCAGAGCAAGAAGCATTATTCGCCACTACAAAACCGAAAGCTCCGGCTGTAAATAACATTTTTAATTGCGTTTCTTCATCAATATCGAATTTTTGTTTAAGTGCATGAATACACCCTGGAAGAACTCCAGCCGATCCAGCAGTTGGAGTTGCACAGATTAAACCTAACGAGGCATTTACCTCATTAGTTGCAATTGCCGCTGCAACTCCATTAAGAAAATCGCTACCTGTAATTGACTTACCACTATTTATATAATCTTGAAGTCGCTTAGCATCTCCTCCAGTAAGTCCTGTTTTTGAACTCACTCCCGCCAAACCTTCTTCGACAGCTTGCATCATTACATTTAAGTTTCTTCTCATCAATTTTTCAACTGCAGAACGTGTAACTCCATTTACTTCAATTTCTTGTTCTATCATTAATTCTGAAACTGGTTTATTTTCTAATTTTGATTTTTCAATTATCTCTGCTAAACTAGTAAACATTTGGGTTCCTCTACAATCTATCTGCAAATTTTACTTCATTAATATAATCTAGTTCAGTTAATTTCTTCATCTTATCTTCAGTTAATTCTTTTTGTGATTCTACTACTAATAAGTTTATTCCCTCTAGAATAGAACTTGAATACATCTCACTTACTTTTAAATCACCGAATATTTCTTCAATTTGTACTGAAAGATTTTTTTTAATATCGTCTTTAAATTTATAAAATATGAAATAGCTAGGAAAATCTCCTGATAAGTTCACATCGAAACCTAGAAGCTCAAAGATTACCATTTTTCCACCGCCTATTGACTTTCCAATAAGATCTAGACTATGTCTGCCTGCTTCAACTTCTATTTTCGCTGTATTTGGATGAATGTGTTCAATTTCACTTTCTATAAACTCAAACTCCATTCCTGCTAATTTTGCATCATCCATACTCGTTCTTATGCGTTTATCAGACGTATTATATCCTAATAATCCACCTATTAATGCAATGTCAGTTCCATGCCCTTTATACGTTTCTTTAAATGATCCATATAATGTTATTTTTACATTTTCTGGTTGTTCCCCAAAAATATATCTTGTAAATAAACCAATACGTACTGCACCAGCTGTATGCGAACTTGATGGACCTACCATTACAGGTCCTATAATATCAAATACACTTCTGTATTTCATATTTACACCTCCAATATTGTAGGTAATATAACAGGTTTTCTTCCTATTTCACTTTCTAAAAATTCTCCTAAAGCTTCTAAAATTTGTAGTCTTATTTGGTAAACACCACATTCTTCATTTTCTAATGCTGCTAATACAGCATCTTTAATTATTACTTTAGATTGTGCAAATAGTTCAGCAGATTCATTTACATTTACAAATCCACGGCTAATTACATCTGGATTATTCATTAGTTTTTTATTTTTAAAATCAATTGCTATTGAAACTACGATAACACCTTCTTCAGAAAGCTCTTTTCTATCTTTAATTACAACACTACCGATATCCCCAATTCCTAATCCATCAACATATACATCAGATGCATCAAACTTACCAGCAATTCTAGCACTATCACTAGTTAAGGCTAGTACTTCACCATTTTCCATAATAAATGAATTTTCTAATGGAATATCACATTCAGCCGCTGTTTGAGCATGAATAACTTGCATTCTGTACTCACCGTGAATTGGCATGAAATACTTAGGCTTAATAAGTCTAAACATTAATTTTTGTTCTTCTTTTGAACCGTGTCCTGATGTATGTACATTATTTACACTTGATGTAATAACATTGGCACCAAGTTTTGATAATAAATCAATATTCTTATTAATAGACAATGTATTTCCTGGAATAGCTGAACTTGCAAAAATTACAGTATCAGTCGGCATTATTGTAATCTTCTTATGCGTACCATTAGCGATTCTACTTAATGCTGCAAGTTCTTCACCTTGAGTACCTGTACATAAAATAAGTAATTTATTAGGATCTACTTGGTTTAGATATTTACTATTAACAAACGTTTCTTTAGGTGCTTTAATATAACCTAACTCCGTTCCAATTTTAATAGCTTTCTCCATAGAACGACCAAATACCACAATCTTTCTTCCATGTTCAATACATGCTTCTACTACTTGTTTTACACGATATACGTTCGATGCAAATGTAGCGAATATAACTCTATGTTTTTCTTTACGAAGTATATTAGAGATAGTTTTCCCTACTTCTTTTTCACTTTGGGTAAACTCTGTTCTTTCTGAGTTTGTTGAGTCAGATAGTAAACATAATACACCTTGTTCACCAATCGCTGCCATCTTATGTAAGTTAGATCCTTGTCCAACAGGAGTAAAATCAAATTTAAAGTCCCCTGTATGAACAATATTTCCTTGTGGAGTATTAACAATAACTCCAAATGAATCAGGAATTGAGTGCGTAGTGTTATGGAATGAAACTTTAAGGTATTTAAAGCTCAACACTGTATCTTCATCTATCACGTTTAACTCAGCTTTGGCCAATAAATTATGTTCCTCTAGTTTTGATCTTATAAGACCAATAGCTAAAGGTCCACCATAGATTGGTAAGTTTACTTTTCTAAGTAAAAATGGTAATCCACCGATGTGATCTTCGTGACCGTGAGTAATTATTAATGCCTTAATTTTGTCCACATTTTTCTCAATATATGAGTAATCTGGGATTACATAGTCAATTCCTAGAATATTATCTCCAGGAAATTTAACTCCAGCATCGATAATAACTATTTCATCTCGATATTGGATTGCATAGGTGTTTTTCCCAATTTCCCCTAGACCACCAATGGCAGCTACACCTACTTCATTTTTTTTAATGATCTTATCCATTAACTTTCTCCACTTTGAAGTCTTCAGATTGTTTTTCAAACTCTAAGTATGCTTCGCTTAATTCTTGAACAAGTTCAACATTGTAGTTTCTGTCATCTAAATACTTTCTAACTGCTGGTACTCCATCAGCTTCAACATATAATACTTGAGTGTTCTCCCTTACTGGAATTTCCTTTGAATTTTCTTGGTAAAATACTTTAAATACTGCCATTAATAATCTCCTATCATTTGTTTTAATATATTTAATGTGTAATCTATTTCATTTTTTGTTGTGTTAATATTTATAAATGAAAACTGTATAATGTTTCTTTCTTGTAAGTATGAACTCTTGTAATGAATAAAAATATTATTTATCGCAAGTGAAGAACCTACATTAAGTGAACATATACTTTCAGGAAGTTCTACAGTAATTATTACTGGAGAAACTTCTTTTTCTTTAAATTTCATAATTGGAAGATTTAATTGCTTTAATCCTTCCTTCATATATGTATATTTTTCTTGTACCTTTTCATATCTTTCATCAGTTTTAAAAGCATCTAATGCTGTGTTTAAAGCTTCCATTAAAATCGATGGTTGAGTGAAAGGTATAGATGTAAGTTTGTTTGCATAGTGTAAATCTAGATATAATGGTGTGTTTTCTAAAGGAACTAACTCACAGTTAGAACCAACTATTGCTAAACCTGCTACAGAACAAAATGCCTTTCCAGATGAACAAGCTACATAATCAACATCTTTATAGCTATATTTAATAGCCCCTACTGCTGAAACTGCATCCACTGCTAAGACTAAGTTATTTTTTTTAACTATTCTAGTAATTTCATCTAAATCATTTAATATTCCAACACTAGTCTCGTTGTGAACTACATAAACAAAATCATAGTTTCCAGATTTAAGTTTATCCGATAGTACATCAAGATCAAAGCTCTCTCCAAATCCTACAGAATAAGTCTCTATATTAAGCCCATGTCTCTTTGTTTCACGAACTAGCCTATTACCAAATTCGCCATTAGCTAAAACTAGCCCATTTATAAGATTTCTTCCTTTTAATTGAGCCATAATAGCTTCGTTCGCTAGTGTAGCTGATCCATGTAATATCGTTGCTTGTTTGACATCTAAAATACCTTCAATCTTCGCTAATGTATCCTTAGTTAGCGCAACAAATTCACTACTTCTGTGTGAGTATAGTTGCTTAGATAATTTTGCTATTACATCTTCAGATAAATCAACTGGACCTGGTAAGAAGTTTATTCTTTGTGCTCTCGCCAATCTTTCAATAACTTTATTACCATTATCCAGTTTAAGATACATAGGCATATACTCTGCTTCTTTTGTCCCTACATTTTCATGGAATTTCACAAATCCTATATGATTATATAATTTTTCCTGGCGTGTTGTACCTGAAATAAAAACAATGTCGTATGCATTTTGAATTATATAATTAAACGTTCTTTGTAATAATTCTGTAAAAACTTTAGTTTTTCTATATTGTTCCTTGATTGAAAGCAATCTAATTTCTACAGGTTTTTTGTAACTACCTCTATAGAATTTATCAATATCATTTAATTTTAAATCTAACGAAAACGGTCTTTGATCAGATAATGAAATCATCCCAATTACATCATTTTTCTTTTTCGCTATAATATATATATTTTTATCATGAAATTTATCTTTTAATTTTTTTGTTTCATTTTTTTCATGTTGAGGAATTTCTTCAACAAATGTTTCATAATTTAATTTGAAAATTTGTTCATATTCTTCCGCTGTATTTGCTATTTTATAAATCATAATTTTTCCCCATAACTTTATTTGGTTAAATTTTCTCTACACTATATCTTACCATAATTATAACTTTTTTTCAAACTAACATGGCTGAAAACTCAATAAATAACAAATTTATTGCGTTATGTTTAACATCTATTCAAAATACATTTCAAAAATAAAGAAGACCCATATTCATAGAGTCTTCTTTATAAATTTACTTAATACTATTCTTAAAGAATACGTTGATTTTTAAGTGCAGTTACGAAGTCAGTTAATTCATAAATTGCTTTAGCTTCGATGATTTTTTTTAGTTTAGCTGCTGCAAAACCTTTAGCTTTTTTACCACCCATAACATCTGCAATACCATCTTTGTGTCCTAATGAACATACTACACCACGGTTGATGTATTTGAAGTCACCAACTTGTTTTCCACTGATTCTAGCTCCAACGTATGCACCCATTTGGTTAGCGATTTGTGCTGTTGTTGGGTATGGTCTTTCTTGACCAGTTTCGATGAATGCTGCGCAGTCACCAACGATATAAACATCGTCAAGTCCTGGTACTGTTAATTGTTGTGTAGTAACAAGACGTCCACGTTTTGAAAGTTCTGGGAATGCTTCGTCCATAAGTTTGTTTCCACGAACACCTGCAGTCCATACTAATGTAGATGCAAATAATTCTTTTCTTTCTCCGTCAACTTCAATAGTGAAGCTATCTTTAGTAGCACCTTTAATTCCAGCTCCTAAGATAATCTCAATACCATTATCTTCTAAGTATTTTCTTGCATAATCACTATACTCTTTAGTGAACATTGGTAATAATGTTGGCGCTGCATCTAATCCGTAAATTTTAACTAATTTTTCATCAATTCCATATTTAGAACATAATTCTTTTTTACGGTGAACTAATTCTCCTAAGAATTCCATACCAGCAAGACCTGTACCACCAACGATTACAGAGATGTCTTTAACATCTTTTTCTTCACTTGTAGCATATTTTCTGAAGTTATCTTCTAATGTAGCAGAGATTTTTTCTGCAGCGTTAATATCAGCGATTGGCATAGCATTTTCAGCCATACCTTCAATTCCGAATGTTTCAGGTTGGAAACCTAATCCAACTACTAGTACATCATAATCAAGTTCGTGTTTTTTAGTTAAGACTAATTTTTTCTCTGTATCGATTTTAATTACTTCGTCTTGAATAAATTCAACACCTGGAGATACTAAATCTTTAATATCGATACAAATATCTCTTGATGCAATGTTCCCTGCTGATACTTCGTGTAAGTTTACTGTATCATAGTGATAAGAGTTTTTGTTTACTAAAGTAACTTTTACCTCTCCAGCTTTAGCAGCTTTTTTTAATCCTTTTAAAGTCGTTAGTCCTGCATATCCAGCACCTAAAATTACTACGTTTTTCATAGTATTGATTTCTCCTTTTAACTGTTATTTTGTATTTTATCCGCAGCAGCAGCCGTTTCCACAGCAGCCACCGTCTTCATCATCATAAATTTCAATCATATTTGGATTGTGTAATGTAAATTCACTTCCAAATTCATCTTGAACATAATCAATTTCAAGACCTTTTAACAGAAGCTCGTCTTCTTCATTAACAATAACTTTTAAATCTCCAAAGTTAAGTACTTTATCTCCTGCTTCTAATTCATCCTTGATATCAATTGCATATTGCATTTGAGTACCTTGTAACTCTATAGAAATTTTTAAATAACTATCTCTTTTATCAGCATCAAATAACATCTCTTGGAATTTTCCAACTGCAACATCTGTTATCAAGATTAATTGATTCTCTGTATTAGCCATAAAATGTTTCCCTCTTTATTTTTATTTTCTATTTATTATTATAACCGTTTTTTTTATAAAATAATAGTATCTTGCTTACTTTTTATAAAATTATTTGTGAAATTTTTATGAATTTTTTAAAATCATCAAATTTTATGAAACAGTATTCTATCAGTGTAGTTTCATAAGTCCAATAAAATCTAAAATTTTGAGTTCTAATCATGAATCTAATAATATTTTAATAGTTACAGATGTAGTCAGAGAATGTTAATCCATTTTATATACTCTTTTTTCTATTTAAGAAAAATAAAATCCCAAATTCAATACTATATTAACACTTCACGTTTATAACTTCTTACTTAAACATTTTAATTCTTAATACAGATTTTTTCTTTTGTGTTCATTATATCTTATAACGCTTACTCAGTTTATTGACTTTTTTTATAGCCACAAGTATAATATCATATAGAAAGGTGGTTGTATTTTGAATAAAGAATATTATGAAACTGTTGAAAAAATTAAATTTGAATTAGAAAAAATACGCCCCAAACTTATTATGGATGGCGGGAACATTGAATTTATTAATTATAAAGATGGTATATTAAAAGTTAGATTCCTTGGTGAATGTGCTCACTGTGAACTATCCCACATTACTTTAAAATATGCAATAGAAAAAACATTAATAGAAAAAATACCTGAAATAAAAAAAGTCCTACAGGTGAAAATGAGCGTTGTTTAGACGCTTTTTTTATTATACTAAAAATATTATACTAAAAAAAGAGTAGACACAAGTCTACTCTAGATGACGTCCCAGAAGGGATTCGAACCCCTGACCGACGGCTTAGAAGGCCGTTGCTCTATCCTGCTGAGCTACTGAGACATATTTAATAAGAACCTCTCTCTGAAGTACTTTAATAGTATATCAATTATTTTATATTATGTCAATACTTTTTTAAAAGAATTATAAATATTTTTTAGTAAAGAAATTATTACAGCACCTAACTAATCACAAATAGTTTTCAAGTATTACCATATCGTCATAATTCATTATAAATGGTTGTATACTAAATCCGGGGCATGGAA
>NZ_KQ959920.1 GCF_001553035.1 Gemella haemolysans | reverse complement strand
TTGATTATATCTAATTTCAATTCTGGTGGATAGTAATTATTTTTCCCCTTAATCAGCACTGTTTCACCATGTAAATCAGCCAATTTGACCATGTACTTCACATTACTAGGATCAATTTCAAACTTTTTAGACAGTTCCTTGTATGAGTATCCTTCTTTCTTAAGTCTATACATTTCTATCCTATTTTCATCTGTTAATTTCATAATAAATAGCCCTCCAAAATTTGTCCAAATTTTGGGGGCTATTACCACTTTGAACGGTTAAGACAGTTATTTTAAACTATAATTAATCAGAGTCACCATCTTTAAAACGGCTCTCTCTTTATAATTTTATTTTAACATAAATATAAAATAAGTGCAATGAATAAATAATACTACAACTTATTTTATGAATAGTCATCTTAGATACACAAAACACACCACATACTAGATAATCTAATATGTGGTGTTATTATATTTTATATTTCTCTACTTCCCAAATAATAATTTGAAGAAGTTTAATTTTTGACCGTATCTTAATGTCGCTAATCTATATACTCTAACACTCGCAAATGCCACAAATAATGTAGTTACAACTAATATACCATAAGATAATCCTAATTCTTGAATAGATACGTTGCTTATTGCATAACGTGTAAACATTACAAAATATGATGTAAATGGAACGTATGATAAAATCTCTGCAAGTTTAGTATCTCCAGTTGAACCCATAATATAGTAGTTTACGAAGAATGCACCCATAAATGTTAACATCGGTAAAGTTATCGCTCCGTTAACATCCTCAATCTTACTAACTAATGAAGCAAATGCCGCGTACATAAACATAAACATTACGAATCCAGTTAACGCAAATGCTAATCCTACACCAAGAACTTTTAAGTCTACATTTTCTAGAATATGTTTAATATTGTCACTATATCTTGAACCATTGATTTTTAGACCAGCGAATAATCCACCAATAATTAAGCCCATTTGAATAAGTACCGCAACAGATAAAGCTAATACTTTCCCTAAAATTAATGTTCTTGGACTTACAGTAACTACTAATAATTCCATAGCTCTATTACTTTTTTCTTTAACAACATTTGTCGCAACTACACTACCAAATTGAATTACCGTCATATAAACAATAAATGTAAGAGCATAAACTACTACAACATTTACTACTTGAGTTTGAGCATCAGAATCTCCACTTACATTCACAGGTACAGGTTGAGGTAGATGTGATTTCACATTAGTTACTTTATCATAATCTAAACCATTTTGTTTATAGACTAATTTCTCTACATTTTTTCCAAAAGCTTCTTTAAATTCACTACTACCTTTACTAAAGATAGATTGTCGAGATAAATATTCATAACTATCTTTAGTTAAGATGATACCTTCATCTAATTTTTTAGCTTTAATATCATTTTCTAAAGCCTCTTTACTATCATATTTTTTAGCTTCTTTTAGATCATCTAACTTAACATTTACATCTTTTACAACATATGCACTACGATTGAAATTATCATTGCTCTCACCTTTAAAAATGTTACTATTAGCAATCGATGGTACAAATGTTATACCTATAGCTATAATGAAATACAATGCCATAATAACTTTTGTCGCTTTTTTCGCAAAAAATTGTTTAAACTCAAAATTAAATACTGTACTAAAATTTTTCATAATTACTTACCTACCTGTTCTTTGAAAATATCTTCTAACGAAGGTTTATAAAGTTTGAATTCTTCTATATTAAAATTGCTTCCTGCAAGTTTTGCTAATAATTCTTTTTTAGCATCCTCTTCTTTGAAATCAAGAAGCACTCCCTCTGGAACTAATGAATACTCAATATCTAGCGGCACAGCTCTAAGATTAGCAAGCAGTTCCTCTTTCTCAAAACCACTAACACTCAAGATCATTTTTCCGTGTCCTAATTGTTTTTTAATATAATCTAGATTACCACTTAGAGTAATTTTCCCTTTTTCTAGTATATTAATGTCCTCACAGAATGTTTCCACAACCGGCATTTGGTGAGATGAGAAAATAACAAGTTTATCTTTTTTAATAAAATCTGTAATTATTTCTTTTAACTTCGATACATTCACCGGGTCTAGTCCACTGAATGGTTCATCGAAAACAAGAATATCTGGATCATTCATAACACTTTGGATAATTTGAATTTTTTGGGCATTACCTTTAGATAATGTTTTTAATGCTTGTTTATTATCCTCTAATTCAAAGTACTCTAACCATTTTTTCGCTTCTGTTTGCGCAGCTTTCTTCTTCATACCTTTTAACATTCCAAAGTACGTAAGCTGATCTACAAGTCCAACACCATCGTACATTCCGCGTTCTTCTGGAAGGTATCCAATTTTTACCTTACTGTGATCTAAAGGTTTCCCATCTAGTAGAATCTCCCCTTTATCCGGCTTGAATATATCTAACAGTATTCTAAAACTTGTAGTTTTACCACTACCATTTCGTCCTAAATATCCATTAGCCACTCCACTTTTCGCTGTGAAGCTGACACCTTTAAGAACCTTTTTATTTCCAAAACTTTTCTCTACATTTTTAAATTCTAAAATCATAATCCATACCTCTCTTTCTAACTTATTAAAAGTTAAATCCCCTTTTATTCTTCATTATTTTTTATTTCTTTTGTTAACTTGAAATATTTCGGTAAAAACATTCCAAGTCCACTTATACAGTAACCAAATATACCACCTATTAATCCACCTATTAACATGGCTAACACATCAGGTATTCCACTATTAATTACCCATTTAATATTAGTAAAATACAATACCCCTGCTATGCTTATTAAAATAAACAAAACTATAAATCTTAACAATCTATATTTAACAATTTCTAATTCCGTCTCAGTATCAGTATATATCGGATAAGAACTCGAAGTCCCTTCAGCAAGTCTAAACAAATTATAAACTTGAAACTTATAAAGCTTCCAGCCACTTACTTTGTAATACTCTTCTATCTCTGGTGTAAAGTTTTTATCAAAGATAAACTTATATTGCTTATCGCTAGTCTCTGAGACTTTCTTCATTCTAATTGCCACTATAGCCTCTTTATCATATTCATATCCCTGAACAGCAAGATGATTCATTTTATCCGCTACTTTATCATAGCTTATAAATACCGGAACATATTTATACTTCATAAATTCAATCCTTTCTTCGTTTTAAAAATAAATATTTTATAAAGAACGCTATATTTACAGCACCTAGTCCTAGACCAAATCCAAAAAACATTCCTAAAATAAAATCTATTACTTCAGATGCCATTAAAAATTCATTTATTATGTGCGCCACCAAAGCTATAAAAAAGCATCCTAACATGATTTTCGCATTAAATCTAATTCTATATAGCCACATGTATTCTTCACTCAAATTATCTGTATATAATGTAGTTGCCGTAGGTTCACCTCGTAGTATCTGCCAAAAAATACCATTTCTAACTACTTCCCAACCGTTAAATTTATAGAAATCTTCACGCTCAGCATTGAACTTTTTATCATATACCAGTTCGTATTTATAATCGGTTCTTTCTCCTTTTTCTAATAAAATTAAGAACCCCAGAAACTTTTTAAAATGCCAACCTTTAGCACTATATCTCTCTAATCTTCTCATGAGTCTTTTATTTGTTAAAGCGAATGTATGTATCACCTTATATTTACTCATCACTTCCACCACCTATAAACTTCTTAGCTACATCAAGTAAAAACTGTCGAAGTTTTAAATTTTTCTCCAAAACTTCCATACCTTTTGGAGTAATATGATATTCTTTTTTCGAATTATCGATTTCTTTATCTTCAATCCAGCCAACAGAAACCATCTTACCTAAAGTCGTGTACATTGTTGCAGGTCCGATAATAATATTATTATCAGTAATTTCTGCCACCTTTTGCATAATCAAGTATCCATGAATAGGTTCTGTTAAAACTAGAAGTGTAAAAAATATACTATCCGTTAATTCGCCCGTCTCATAAGGGCTTAACTTTGCCATTTTATCCCTCCTAACTTAATTAGAGATATTCTTTATCTATATCTATCATCGATATATCTATCTTTGATATAATTATATATCCATCATTGATATAAGTCAATAGATTTTTTATTATTTTCATAAAAAATATTAGATAAAAATATCCTTCTTAATTTATAACCTATATTATTTATTACAGATATCTAAAAAATGAACCTATAATGTAGTAATATAAGTTATAATATGATAGAATATCTCTATAAAATTAAATTTATAAAAGTAGATTTTTTATGATTAATTAATCTATTTACATTAATGTTAAGGAGAGAAACATGACAAAATCACTAAAAAAATATCTATTGCTTATTGCAACGATTATTCTTTCAGTTACTCTTGCTGCTTGTAGTACAGGAGCTTCTGTAGAACAAATCGTTAATAAATCAGTAGAATCATCTAAAAACATAAAAAGTACAGATTTCGTAGCGACTAACAGTTCTGAAATTTTAGTTGGTGAGCAAACTCAAACAGTTGAAAATACAGTATCAGGATCATTAATCATCGATCCTCTAGCAATTAAAGCTACTACTGATGTGAAAGCTCAAGGTCAAAGCCAAACACTAGAACTATACATTAAAGATGGAACTGCTTATGCAAAATCAACAGGACAAGATGAGTGGGTTAAAAGCTCAAGCAGCAGCATTACTGCTCAATTCGAAAACCTTAAAAAAATTGCAAACTCAGAACAAATCTTAGAATTCTACAAAAAAATTGCTAAAGATTTCAAGAAAACTGAAGAAAATGGAAACTACGTCCTAACATACACAGGAAGTGGAGACCAATTTAAAGATCTTATGGTTGCTATTGCAAACACATCTTCTGGAAACGAAGTAAATGCTAGTGCATTCAACAACGTTGATTTCAAAAACGTTACAATCAAACTTGTTGTTACTAAAGATTACACACCTGTAACTAACGAAGTAAACATGGAGCTTGCTACTAAAAACACATCAACTCCAACAACAATGAAAATCAAACAAAACATTCAATACTCTAACGTAAACAATGTTAAAGAAATCAATCTACCTGATGAAGTGAAAAACGCTAAAGAGGTAGCTGCTGATACTCAAAAATCAGAATAATAATATTGCCTACTTACTCAAATAGTAAGTAGGTTTTTTATTAATCAATTTTATATTTCTACAATTTAAAAATTAAGGTTAAATTTTTAGATACTTTATTTTTATTTTTGAGTTTATGTAAATATATCCTTTCAGTTTACAATGCTCTTTTCATCTAGTATAATAATATGTACGATTAAACTATCAGGAGGTAATTTCAATTTATAATTATAGCGCCCGAACTAAGTTCTAAAGGTTAAATTGAATTTAGTTGACGAGGAAAAAAGTTATCGAAAATTCGGCGGATGCTTTTTCGGAACCAGAGAGTTTCGTTAGATAATGTACAATGGGGTGCACTTTACTATTTCTAGGAACAAAGTGACGACGAAATAGTTAGGTGCAGCGTATGCAACAGCAACTTAGTTTTTAAGGAAGAATGACGACAAAAATTTTAGTTGCCACTGCTGGGGTAGATCTTGATATTTCTAGGAACGAAGAGACGACGAAATACCCACCCTTCAAAATCATTATCCCCTCTCTATAGGCTCATTATGCCTTCTTTTAAGGTTTACATAAACTTGATTAAGTATAATAAACTTCAAGAAGTATAATATTTTTGAGCATAGGTATAAAACTTTATAGTACTTTCTATAAAAATAAATTAAAGAAAAAAGTGAGGAATTTTTAATATGTGTGGAATTGTAGGATTTGTTGGAGAAGCAAATGGAGTTAAATTTTTAATTGATGGACTTAGCAGCCTTGAGTACCGTGGATACGACTCAGCTGGTATCGCTGGTGTTGTTAACGGAGAAGCTAGCGTTACTAAATCTGTAGGTCGCATTAAAAATCTAGAAGCCCTAATCCCTGAAGGACTTCACCTAGAATTAGGTATTGGTCATACACGTTGGGCTACTCACGGTGGAGTTAACACAACTAACTCTCACCCTCATCAAAGCTTCAACAAACGTTTTATTTTAGTTCACAATGGAGTTATCGAAAACTTCCAAGAACTTAAAGAAAGATTTTTCAAAGGTGTAGATCTTGTTTCTGAAACTGATACTGAAGTTATCGTTCAATTAGTACAAGTTTATAGCGATCGTGGTCTTGATACTAAAGAAGCTTTCAAAAAAGCTGTATCTAAACTTCAAGGTTCTTATGCACTTTGTTTAATCGATACAGAAGATAAAGACACATTATATGTAGCAAAAAATAAGAGTCCACTTCTTATCGGACTAGGAGAAGAAAATAAAAACTATGTTGGTAGTGATGCTTTAGCAATGATTAAGTACACTAACAACTTCTTAGAAATCAATGATGGTGAATTTGTTATCGTGAAAAAAGATAGCGTAACTATCGAAGATAAAGAAGGTAATGTTGTAGCGCGTGAAAGTTTCTCAACTAACTTAAACGCTGGAGAAATCGATAAAGGTATCCACGAGCATTACATGATTAAAGAAATTCACGAGCAAGTAGGCGCTATGCGTAACATCATCTCTCACTACTTCGATGGACATGATATTAATATTAACAGCGAAATTATTAACAATGTAAAAGATGCAGACAGATTATACATTATCGGATGTGGTACAAGTTACAACGCTGGTTTAGTAGGAAGAAACTACTTTGAAAAATGGGCTGGTATTCCTACAGAGGTTCACTTAGCATCAGAATTTGCTTACAACGTACCATTATTATCTAAAAAACCAATGTTCATCTTCCTTTCTCAATCAGGAGAAACAGCTGATCTACGTGCAGTACTTACAAAATTACGTAGTGTAAATGCAGATTACAAATTCTTAGTACTTACTAACGTTGATGCTTCAACTCTATCTCGTGAATGTGATTATACATTATTACTTCACGCAGGTGTTGAAATCGCCGTTGCATCTACTAAAGCATACACTGCTCAAATCGCAACACTAAGCATACTTGCTTACGAAGTAGCAAAACAACTTTCAAGGCAACCTAAATTTGATATCGAGCAAGAATTATCAGTAATTACTTCTGCAATCGAATCAATCTTAGATGATACAAAAACTATCAAAGACTTAGCTAAAAACTTATTCACAGAGCGCAATGCATTCTATATCGGACGTGGAATCGACTACTATAGTGCATGTGAAGCAGCTCTAAAACTTAAAGAAGTTTCTTATATTCAAACAGAAGGATTTGCCGGAGGAGAATTAAAACACGGTACAATCGCTCTTATCGAAGAAAGAACACCAGTTGTAGCTCTTATCACAAGCGCTAAACTAGACTTAAATACACGTAGTAACGTGAGTGAAGTAGCCAGCCGTGGTGCTAATACTCTAATCATTACATTAGAAAAATTAGCTCGTAAAGGCGACTACGCAATCCCTAACGTAAACGAAGATCTTGCTCCAATCGCAAGTATCGTTGTTACACAACTATTCGCATACTACGCAGCCTACACTAAAGGACTAGATGTGGATAAACCACGTAATTTAGCTAAATCAGTAACAGTAGAATAATAACTAAATATTATAATTGATGTGAGTAATTCGATTAAACAGAGTTACTCTCATCTTTTTTTTAAAGTTAAACCTTTTCACTTTACAATATAGAGACTTAGGTTTATAATAAACGTATAAATAATAAATTTAATTATCTTCGGGGCAGGGTGAAATTCCCGACCGGCGGTCAAAGTCCGCGAGCGCAAGCAGATTTGGTGAAATTCCAAAACCGACAGTACAGTCTGGATGATAGAAGATATAGAATAAATAAACTTACACATACAGTATACTACGTATGTATATTTACCGTACTTGATTTTAGTGTAACGCTTATTTTTCATACCTTTCAGTCCCGCTTTAAAATTTTTAAAGTGGTGTTTTTTATATCTAACGTAGATTTAGAATACACCTTTTTAAGAATAGTATTGCGGCTATTTTATTGCCTATGAAGATAGGAAAGAGGTTTTAAATGTATAAAAAAAATGTTCACTCACTAGTTTTGAGTGGTATGCTTGCAGTTATTGCTCTACTTCTATCTTTTTTTAGTTTTGCTGTGCCATTCTTGCCACCATTTCTAAAATTTGATTTTACGTTCATCCCGCTATTCATGGCGTTGTTATTATTAGGATATAAAGATGCACTTTTAGTGTCATTCTTAAAAAACTTCCTACACTTCGCTTTGTTGTCGCATGAACCAATCGGATCAATTGCTAATATAGTAGTAGAATTCACTTTTATCAGTATCATTGTTCTTTTCTATAAAAAAGGTACTGCTAAAACTATTATCGGTGGAATCTTAGGAACACTGGCAATAACAGTATTCATGTCACTTCTTAACTACTTCGTATTACTTCCAGCTTATGGATATATTATGAATCTAGCAGATATCGTGACTAACGTAAAAACAATTGTAGCGGCTGGTATTATACCATTCAACCTACTTAAAGGTGCTTTAGTAACATTCTTATTCTTCGTTACTAAGAGTGTTTACAAATCAATACCAACTAGTATTCGTAGCCGTTTCGCATAATAATATTAGATAATAATTAATTTAACCATGAAAAATCCTCCATTACATCACCTTACTGTAATGGAGGATTCCTTTTTTATAAATTTCCTAGGAAATATTTAACATACTTATCCAAAAAATCCAAGTTAAGGGGGCAGGAAAATGGGAGTGACTCAAAAATCGTGATTTCGTAGAAACAAGATTTTGTTGAGTCATCCCCGCACAGTTTATTAGATATCAATAAACCACTGCGTCTATGAGTTATCATATACACTTTATTAAAATTTAGGTCTTTTGAATCCAGACTCCCTTAACTGCCTACTTATTCAACAATTCATCCAGTTTTTCTGAGTGCGATACTTCTTCTACATTCGTATTCTTCTCACTTATCACCGTATCAATATTTAACTTCTCATCATTATTAACTATTAGACGTGCGTAAATCTTCTCTCCGACATTTCTAATACTCTCATAATCAATCTTGTAATCTTTAATTTTCGCTTTCGCCGTGAATGCAAGTTTATCTTTTTCTAATATTATTTTTTCGTAAAAACCACGTGCATCAGCAGTCTTCACGACTCTAACAATCTCCTTGTATTTAGGATTATTTTTCATATAAATAACGCCACCAATTGCCGCAATAAAAGTTATCGCCCCGAATATTTTCTTTCTCATTTAACACTTCCTCCTTTTTCTTCAACCAATTGGAGATTTTTAAACTCCCTCATTAGTAAACTTTTTAGTTAACTTTTATATTATAACTTTTTATCTATTTTTTCAATAGTTTTTTTCAATTCTAGTTTAATATTATAGTAATATCATCTTTTTGACACAGTTATCATAAAATAAAATACCTATATAAACCTTAATTTATAGGGAATGTATTCGTAATCTACAATATTTTTCTGTAATAGCATAATTACTAGTGTGTTTTAGTACAAAAAGTGTTATAATATAGTTGACTACACTATTTTGAGAGGTTATAAAATGAGTAAAGCTATTTTAGTAATGACATATGGAACACCTGAAGAATATACATTCGAAGGTATAGCAAAATTTTTCACAAATATTAGAAGAGGAGTACGTCCTAAGGACGAAGAGATCAATCTACTTTTAAAAAATTATCTTCGCATTGATGGCTCTCCCCTTCAAGAAATAACACTTAAAGAAGTTGAACTTTTAAGGGAATCTGTAAAAGATGAATATAAAGTATACTTTGCCAATAAATTTTCTTCACCTTATATCCTTGATATAATTTCAAAAATGGAAGATGATGGTATAGATGAATGTATTTGTTTAATTCTTGAACCACATTACTCATTCTATTCTATTATGGGGTACGAAAGATTTATTAAAAGTGATAAAATTAAATTTAATATAATAAAATCTTGGTACAAAGAAGAGAAGTTAATTGAATTCTGGGCAGATGAAATTAAAAAAATTATTACTGAAGAAATAAAAGAAGACAGCTACAAAGTAGTTTTCTCTGCACACAGCGTACCTGAAATAGCATTAAAATATAATGATCCATACGTAGATCAAATCTTTGATATGACAAAACTTATAGCCGAAAAAATAGGTCTTGAAAAAGAAAACTATACGAATACTTGGCAAAGTGAAAGTGATATCGGTATGCCTTGGATTAAGCCTGATGTTCTTGAGTACTTAAGAGAGCAAAAAGAGCATCCTAAGCATTATATATTTGTTCCACTTAGCTTTATAAGTGAGCATATCGAAGTACTTTTCGATAATGATGTTGAATGTCGAGAACTTTGTGAGGAGTTTGGAGTAGCTTATCATAGACCACCTATGCCGAACTACGATTCTCGTTTAATTGATGCCCTTGTGTCAACGATTGAAGCTAACAAAAACAATCCTTTTATTTCACATAATCCAAAGAAAACAACATTTAATGAAATGGATAAACCAAAAGGAGAAATGCCAGACTTCGTTAAAGCAATGTTAGCCAATAAAAAAGATGGTGAAAAGCCTGAAATGCCGGACTTCGTTAAGAAAATGTTAGCAAATAAAAAAGATGGCGAAAAGCCTGAAATGCCAGACTTCGTCAAAAGGATGCTAGCTAATAAAGAAAATGAAAAAAATACTAAAGCGTCTAATTCTATTACAAAATTATTAGCTAATAAAAAAGATAGAGTTGTTTTAAAAATTCTTAAATCAATTTCAACAATACTTAACAAAAAATAAATATTAGTAACTCACAGACTCTAATGCATTATTCATTAGAGTCTTATTTTTTACATAAAAAATATAAAAAATTACTTTGATATTTAACAACAATTTTAATTAATAAACTTATTAATTTTTTATCATAAACTATATAATTCATTATATAATTTTTAGTTTACATATTAAAATCAACGTTAATCAGAATTATTATATTTTTTAAGAATAATAAATTTTATTATATATTTTGTTTATATATGTATTTTTTTATGTTATAATAAAAGTGAAAGTTAAAGTAGGGCTGACTTTATGAAAAAAAATAAAATTACACTAGCTTTATCTAGTATATTACTTTCAGTTTCCTTAGTAGGTTGCAGGAACGGAGATGGACTTAATCGTTCTGCAAAAGACGGAAAAGAAAATGAAGTAGAAAAGGCAGCTATAAAATTAGTTAAAGCTACAAAAACAGGGGATTACAATCTGATTAGCGCAGATGGATTGAAGAAATCTATAGACAATAACGAAGACATGATTCTAGTTGATACAATTCCTGCGGATCGATTTGAAAAAACAAAAATTAAAGATGCGGTTCATGCTGGTCTACCAAAAGAGATGAAAGATTTAAAACCAGAAGAAAAAGAAGCATTTTTAAAAACTCTAGGGGATAATAAAGACAAAAAAATAGTTATATACTGTGGTTTTGTAGCTTGTGAAAGAAGAAACGTTGGAGCAGTCTTAGCAAAAAAGCTGGATATAAAAATGTCTATAGATTTCCGGGCGGAATTGCCGCATGGTTAGATGCAGGAAATAGCATCACTAAATAACAGTAAAAACTTTGCATTTGTAGATAATTATGAGGATTTACCGCACACTTGCAATATAATTTAACATTTGTAGGTAATTATGAGGATTTACCGTACAAATACCTTAATTAGATAAATTTTTAGAAAAGTTATTTTGTAAGAGAACTTCTTCTAGTTCCGCAAACATGATCAAACATTCCCAATTTTTATCCAAATAACAATTTCGCCCAAAATAAAGAGGCAGCTAACATTAGCGGCCCCTTTATTTTTTTCTTCCAAATTTGAATATATCTTTCTTAAATAAAGGTACATTATCAAAATACTCACCCTTATATAGTGGGTGACACTTTAATAATCTCTTAACAGTTAAGTATGTACCTAAGAAAAAACCAAACCTTTTATAACTTTCTAAAGCGTAACTTGAGCAAGTAGGAGAAAATCTACATGTTGGTTTTGTATAACGTGATATATATCGTCTGTATAGTTTTATTAAAATTATGCACAATCTTGCCATCGATTCTACCCCTTTCGCTCTTTATTTTATCAACTAATAAAATTTATTTCAAATTTTTTAAATTAATAAATATCTCTGATATCGATTATCATTTATATTTCTTTCCCTTAGGAAACATTGCTAAATCAACATTCTTTTTAGAGAATAATTCTCAATAACTTTTATGAGCTTATTAACTTTACATAAGAAATTCATGGTGCTATAATTTAAGTATAAATTCAAAAATAAAGGAGAGATATTATTATGACACGCACAACAGAATTAAACAAACTTGTTGCTAACTTAACAGTATTATACACAAAATTACACAGCTTCCACTGGTATGTAAAAGGACGTAGCTTCTACACACTACACGAAGTATTTGAAAACTACTATAACCACACAACTGAATCTTTAGATGAGGTTGCTGAAAGATTATTAGCAATTGGAGGCCGTCCAGTTTCTACACTTAAAGGTGCTTTAGAAATCGCAACTATCAAAGAAGCAACTGAACAAGAGACAACTTCTGAAATGGTTGCAGCTGTATTCCACGACTTCGAATTATTAATCAACGACTTAACTCACCTTATGGGTGTAGCTGAAGACGAAGGAGATCAAGGTACTTCTGACTTAGCATTAGGATTAAAAACTCAATTAGAAAAAAATGTTTGGATGCTAAAAGCTTACTTAGCTGATTAATACAAAAAAAACTATTCGTTGCACTTATCACAACGAATAGTTTTTTCTTTGTTTTGGGTATTCGGATTTTATGGTGGAAAAGGGCTTATAAATCACCCTTCTCCAAATTCTTAATAAGTGTGGAAAAATCGACACCTATGTTGTCTGTAATGTCGTGATCATTCACTTCATACCAATTGAAAGTATCGTATAACATAGCTTTATTGAAAGCACTTGAATTAAATCGTGGCTTACGCTTTTTATGGAGCTTCTCATTGAAAAGGATTTTGGCCCATAAGGCATCAAACGAGTAACCTCTACCCATTCGTGAGAATGATAAAATAAGAATGTACAGTTTT
>NZ_KQ959919.1 GCF_001553035.1 Gemella haemolysans | reverse complement strand
GATATAAATGAATTAGAAATAAGGAACTTAGCTAGTTTAAATTTTATAGAAAACAATAAAAATTTAATATTTATAGGCAATAGTGGTGTTGGAAAGACTCATTTAGCAACAGCGATTGGAAGATTAGCAGCTAGTTCCAGGTATTCAACATATTTTATAAAATGTCATGATTTAATAGCAAACTTAAAAGCCGCTCTAGCCGAAAATAGGCTAGAACAGCGATTAAAACACTATTCAAAGTATAGATTATTGATTATAGATGAAATTGGTTATTTACCTTTAGAAAAAGGTGATGAGCGGTTATTATTCCAACTAATAGACCGACGTTATGAAAAGAAGAGCATAATAGCCACATCTAATATTCCATTTTCTGAATGGGCTACATTATTTAGTGATGACAAAGTGGCTTCAGCTATACTTGATAGACTGCTTCATCATGCCCATGTAGTACCTATTATAGGTAATTCTTATCGACTAAAAGATCATGTTAGTTTTGAATAATTGTACATTTTTATTTTGTCACTTTTGTACATTTTTATATTGACATTTACA
>NZ_KQ959918.1 GCF_001553035.1 Gemella haemolysans | reverse complement strand
CTGGCAACGTTCTAGTCTCACAGGGCGTAAGCCCAACTACATTCGACGCTAAAGAGCTTAACTTCTGTGTTCGGTATGGGTACAGGTGTGTCCTCTTCGCTATCGCCACCAGACGAAAACTTCATATACATATTATATCATCTTTTTTCTTTTTGTCAACAGTTACTTTCTAAAGAACTTTCACTTGATTAAGTCCTCGACCTATTAGTATTAGTCAGCTGAACACGTTACCGTGCTTACACTCCTAACCTATTCTCCTTGTCGTCTTCAAGGGGTCTTAATATCCGTGGGAAATCTCATCTCGAGGGGGGCTTCATGCTTAGATGCTTTCAGCTCTTATCCCTTCCGTATTTAGCTACCCAGCTATGCCACTGGCGTGACAACTGGTACACCATTGATACGTCCATCCCGGTCCTCTCGTACTAAGGACAGCTCCTCTCAAATTTCCTACGCCCACGACGGATAGGGACCGAACTGTCTCACGACGTTCTGAACCCAGCTCGCGTACCGCTTTAATGGGCGAACAGCCCAACCCTTGGGACCGACTACAGCCCCAGGATGCGATGAGCCGACATCGAGGTGCCAAACCTCCCCGTCGATGTGGACTCTTGGGGGAGATAAGCCTGTTATCCCCAGGGTAGCTTTTATCCGTTGAGCGATGGCCCTTCCATGCGGAACCACCGGATCACTAAGTCCTGCTTTCGCACCTGCTCGACTTGTAGGTCTCACAGTCAAGCTCCCTTGTGCCTTTACACTCTGCAAATGATTTCCAACCATTCTGAGGGAACCTTTGAACGCCTCCGTTACTCTTTGGGAGGCGACCGCCCCAGTCAAACTGCCCACCTGACACTGTCTCCCGGTCTTCTACGCCGAGGGTTAGAATTTCAATACAGCAAGGGTAGTATCCCAACAACGCCTCCTCATACACTGGCGTGCATGATTCTCTGGCTCCTACCTATCCTGTACATACTGCATCAAAATTCAATATCAAGCTACAGTAAAGCTCCATGGGGTCTTTCCGTCCTGTCGCGGGTAACCTGCATCTTCACAGGTACTATGATTTCACCGAGTCCATCGTTGAGACAGTGCCCAAATCGTTACGCCTTTCGTGCGGGTCGGAACTTACCCGACAAGGAATTTCGCTACCTTAGGACCGTTATAGTTACGGCCGCCGTTTACTGGGGCTTCAATTCATACCTTCGCTTACGCTAAGCACTCCTCTTAACCTTCCAGCACCGGGCAGGCGTCAGCCCCTATACTTCACCTTACGGTTTTGCAGAGACCTGTGTTTTTGTTAAACAGTCGCTTGGGCCTATTCACTGCGGCCTACTCTCGTAGGCACCCCTTCTCCCGAAGTTACGGGGTCATTTTGCCGAGTTCCTTAACGATGGTTCTCTCGCTCACCTTAGAATTCTCTTCCCAACTACCTGTGTCGGTTTGCGGTACGGGCACCTCTTATCTCGATAGCGGCTTTTCTTGAGAGTTTGGCTTCATTGACTTCGCTACTTTATTTCGCTCCCCATCACACTTCAGTCTTACGAGCAGCGGATTTGCCTACTACTCAACCTTTGTGCTTAGACGTCCTATTCCATCAGGACGATCAATTAGCCTCCTCTGTCCCCACTTCTCTCAAATGATATTTGGTGGTACAGGAATTTCTACCTGTTGTCCATCGGCTTCACCATTCGGCTTCACCTTAGGTCCCGACTTACCCAGAGCGGACGAGCCTTCCTCTGGAAACCTTAGTCATTCGGTGGATAGGATTCTCACCTATCTTTCGCTACTCACACCGGCATTCTCACTTCTAACCTCTCCACCTCGCCTTACAGCTCGGCTTCTATGATGTTAGAACGCTCTCCTACCATATAACATTAGTTATATCCGCAGCTTCGGTTGTATGTTTAGCCCCGGTACATTTTCGGCGCGATGTCACTCGACCAGTGAGCTATTACGCACTCTTTAAATGGTGGCTGCTTCTAAGCCAACATCCTGGTTGTCTGTGCATCATCACATCCTTTTCCACTTAACATACAATTTGGGACCTTAGCTGGCGGTCTGGGCTGTTTCCCTTTCGACTACGAACCTTATCACCCGCAGTCTGACTCCCGTTGATATTTATCTGGCATTCGGAGTTTGTCTGAATTCGGTAACCCGGGATGGGCCCCTAGTCCAAACAGTGCTCTACCTCCAGTAAACTCACAACGAGGCTAGCCCTAAAGCTATTTCGGAGAGAACCAGCTATTTCCAAGTTCGATTGGAATTTCTCCGCTACCCACAGCTCATCCAAACACTTTTCAACGTGTCCTGGTTCGGTCCTCCATTCAGTGTTACCTAAACTTCAACCTGGCCATGGGTAGATCACTTGGTTTCGGGTCTACTCCATCATACTATTTCGCCCTATTAAGACTCGCTTTCGCTGCGGCTCCATGTCTTCCACTTAACCTCGCATGATAAAGTAACTCGCCGGTTCATTCTACAAAAGGCACGCCATCACCCTCAAGGGGCTCTGACTACTTGTAAGCACACGGTTTCAGGTTCTCTTTCACTCCCCTCCCGGGGTTCTTTTCACCTTTCCCTCACGGTACTGGTTCACTATCGGTCACTAGGTAGTATTTAGCCTTACCAGATGGTCCTGGTAGATTCCGACGGAATTCCTCGTGTTCCGCCGTACTCAGGTGCTCTCTCGCGCCAACTTAGCATTTCGTATACAGGACTTTTACCTTCTACGGTCTAACTTTCCAGCTAGTTCTACTATACTTTGTCATACACTTT
>NZ_KQ959917.1:48386-58283 GCF_001553035.1 Gemella haemolysans | reverse complement strand
GCATTTGTTAATGCTTCTTTGTTTGTTGGTTGTCCATCTAATGCTGCTTTTGCTTCGTCTATTACTTTTTTAGCCTCACCTACTTCTGTTGGTGTTGCTTTTTCATTTGCTAACACTGGTGCTGCATCTGCTACTGCTTTGTCATATGCTTCTTTTTTAGCTGCTTCTGCATTGTAGTATGCTGGTGTTGCTTTTGTTGCTGTTGCATCTGCGTTTGCTGCATTTGTTAATGCTTCTTTGTCAGTTTTTAACTCTTGTCTTTTTTGTAAAGTAGTACCTAATAATTCTTTATATTTATCAGTTGTTGTTAAATCGGCTGCCTCTACAAGTGTTTTCACTTTTGCCAACTCTGCATCATAAGCTGCTATAGAGTCTGTAGTCATTCCTTTTTCGTCTTCAACAACTGTTTCTTTCAATTTAGCATAAATTTTAGTTAAAAGATCTTTTGCTATAACATTTGTATTTTGTGAAATATTGAAATCCACCCCTGTTAATGGCAAAGCATATTGTGCAAATCTTGAGTGATAATCCATTCCTAAATATCTATCATTTGCCGCACTAATCCTTACCTTATACTCTGTAGTTCCTTCTGGCAACTCTATTTCTTTACTAGTAAATCTTCCTCCGGTAGCATAAGGTTTGTAATTATCTTTAGATAATGTCTCTAATGCTGCTGCTTTGTCTGCTTCTGTAGTCCCAGCTACATTTACACTCTGCCCTGCTGTACTTGTTTTTGCTGCTATAACAGTTTTCTCATCATCAATAGTACCTTTTTTCGGGTCAAATTCTGCCGTATATACATTCTTCTCTACACCATTAATCACACTAAAGACTTCTACTTTATAATTAGCAACCGTAACACCCGAGCGACCTTCTACTATTCCACTAAATCCTGTTTTAAAATCTACTGTTACTTTTCCAGGTGTTTTTGTATCATAGACTTTAAATGTTTTCTCTACACCTTTATACCCTTTAACCCCTATCGCGACAAGATCACCTTTTACGTCATCTTGCTGTTCTTTATAAGGTTGACCTTCATATGATTCCTTGTTTTGTGTAGCTTGTGTCCTAACTTCTGATAGGAATAACATATATTTACTATTTCTATCAATAGATTGTTCTCCTATCCAAGCCGTTCTACTCCCCCCTACAGTATTAATTGTCTCTATAGGAAAGACTCCTTTATCTGTTGTTCTTGCAACAACAAATTTCCCAGCACTTCCATCAGCTTGATTTACAGCTTTCCAACCACCAAATTCAGTAACTTCTTTTACTTTCCCTGCTTCAACTCCAGTTGTTGCACCTACTCCATCCATATTATTAATTTTTGTATTATTTTGGATAGCGCTTGGTAATTGTTCTAGTTTTTCTTTTAATTCATCTAGTCCTGCATTTGCTTGTGGCGCTGTGTATACTTGATTCGCCGCCTCATCACTTGTAGTATCCATTGTTGTTGAGCTAGGCTCTGCAGCACGTTTTTTACGTGATTTTGGTTTGTTACTTTCTGTTGTTGCAGCAGTTACTTCTGCAGGTTTTGCTGTTTCCGCTGTTGTGTTAGATGTCTCTTGAGCTTTTGCTGTTGTTTGCTCTTTATTTTCTACAACATTTGCTTCTGTTGCTAATTTTTCATTAATTTTATCAGCTGCTTTTTCTGCTGTTGTTGGTGTTGTCGGTACAGTAGTTGTTGCTACTGGTGCCGCTACCTCTTCCTTTTTATTATCCTGTGCTGTTGTATTGTTATTTGTCACTGCGTTTGTTACATTAGCCTCTGTTGCTGTATTAGTTTCAGTTGCTGATGCCGCCCCTTGTCCTAATGCCATAAATAAAGCTGATACGGCCACACTTGCTGCACCAAAACTAACTTTACGTATAGAAAAACGAGTTACTTTTTCACGAGTCGAATTTTCTATATTGTTCTTTAATGATTTATTCTTCATGATATATTATCTCCTTTGATTAAATTAATTACATATGATTATCATTATTACAGAGTCAACTAATATAAATTTTAAATCTATATGTAGTCCTTTTCATAATAACTATATTCTATCATTTTTTAACCATATATTCAACAAATTGGAAACTTTATCTAAATTATATATATTTTTTTATAACCAAATAATTATATTTTTATATATTAGAAATATTATCTAGCTCTATTTTTTAATAACATATTTTTTTATTTAGTTATGTCAGAATATAAAAGACGGCTACCACTTTAAAAATCACTGATGTTTCTCAGTATATTATTGATTCACTTAATTTAAATATGTACTTTCTTCTATGAAAAAATTATATCTTTTCGATATATCGATAGCATTCTAACTATAGTTATTTTTTTGCTATTTATTGATATAACAAATATAATTTTTTCTTGCTATTAATTTCTAATATCATTCCTCCTATGCTATAAAATTTTTATGATATTTGTTAAACTATAAATTAACATCCTCCTCTATGATAGAGCTGACTCAAAAATCCTAAATTTTTAAAAAGTGTATATTATAACTCATAAAAGTAAGTAGTTATTGTAAATTCATGTAAATGTCAATATAAAAATGTAAAATTATTCAAAACTGTACATTCTTATTTTATCATTTCCATTTGGAGGTTAGATACCTCGTTATTGGTCGCTTACGTTATAACTGATTCAAAGTATTTATAATTTCATAACTTACATTTATCCATAATAAAAACAGGGAGTGACTCAAAAATCGTGATTTCGTAGAAATCGATTTTGTCGAGTCATCCCCGCACAGTTTATTAGATATCTAAAAAGCTTTTATAAAGCGAATTTAGATATCAATAAACCACTGCGTCTATGAGTTTTCTTATAAACTTTTTTTTAATCTAGGACTTTTGAGTCACTCCCCGCTTAATAATTAATTCATTATTTGTATATTTTCTCTAAAAATATCTTTGTTATTAAATAGTAATTCATATATTCTAGCTACTTTAATATCTTGTTCAAAGCTCATACTGTTTTTACTATTCAAAAGTGGATGAAGTTTGATTTTACCAACTTTATTAATTTCTCTAATGATGGCTGATCTATCCTTTTTCACAGCTAATACTCTAAAGTTATTAGAAGAAAAATATTTTTTATAATCTTCTTTCGTTGTATTAGTTAGTACGTGAAGTAATACCCTTTGAATTTTTTTATTACTATATCTTTTAGTAGCAATTAATTTCACTAAATCACTATAACTTTCTGCTTTAATCGCTGCTTTATAAATTCTATTTTCTAACCCCTCATTAACATCATAAATCTTTTCTATCCCTGATTTACCAAGAGATAATATCTTGTATTTTAAATACGGAAACAACTCTGTTTCTGATGCTATTTTTTCTTTTTTTAAATCTCTTAACATCTCATTTGAAAGATATTTTTCAATCTTCTCATCAGCTATATTGTTTCTTATAGAAGTTGCACTAAGATGCACTTGATCTGACATCTTTGTGCTATTCAATCCTTGACCTTCTCTTTTTATCGGAATCATTTGAATCTCTAGCCCCGCTTCTCTAATAGCTTTGTAATAACTATATGCTAAACTGAAATTCGGATTGTTATTCTCAAAACCATATAATATACTATTAATTTTCGCATGATTAAGACCTGATTTTAACAATTTTTTATAATTTTCTTCTGTAGTTTTTTGTTGTTTTGTGTAAATTTTATTAAAAATACTAACATCATCATTTTCTGTACCAAAAATTAAATGTGTTATCCCTGCACCAAATAGTATCTCTATACTCTTTTTAGCAAAATCATCACCATATGCAACACTTCCAAGATAAGGTAGTGCAATGACCATGTCACAACCACTTCTAATAGCCTCTCTAGCGCGCGTATAACCATCAACTATCGCAACTTCACCCCTTTGAGTGAAAAATTCACTCATTACACAGATTACTTCTCCATTATTTTCATCTGCTATTTTTCTTGCACATTCTATTAAATATCTATGTCCGCTATGTAACGGATTAAATTCCGCAACTATTCCAATTCGCATTTTTCTATCTCACTTTTTATTGTTTTTGTGTAAATATAAAGATAGCGAGTTTTTTACTTACTACTTTTAAATACTAAGTAATCCCCTCGCCTTCTTTTTCTATTCTTTATTTTCTTCTGTAGCAGATGGATTTGATACTACTTTTTCCATATCGTTATCTTCAAAAATATCTACTGTCCAACCTACTAGACTTCCATCTTCTGCTGTGACTTTACTAATAGAGAACTGTCTCGGTTTTTTATCTTCATTAACCAATCTTCTAACTTCTTTTCTTCCAAAATCTAAAGCCTCTTTTTGAGATTTAAAGATCTTACCTGTAGTACCGACACCTTCTGAATCAGACAGTTTTTTCCCTTTATAATCTTGTTGGTTCGGTGTTTTTAAAACTTCTTCTCCAGTATCTTTAATTAGATTTCTATTCTCATTTTGTGTAACTATATTTCCTACTGAATTTATATTTTTATTCTCGATTTTGTTCTCTTCTTGTTGTTTTACTGATTGATTATTACTATTATCAACCTTGTTTTCTTTACTATCTTTCGGCTTACTCACCTGTTCTTGTTTCTTATCACTTTGAGATGAATCATTCTTCTGAACAGATTCTTCCTTACCAAAGTAACCAATCGCTAAAAAAATAATAGCCGCTATAACAAACGAACAGATACCATAAAACAAAGTTTTAGTGAATCTAGTTTTTTTCATAATCTCATATCCTTCTTCATACTTACTCTTTATTATACCACTTCTTATAATATTTTGCGAAGATTTATAAATATTTATCTCGCTATTTCTCCTTAAAAATACTGTATAGAAAAACTCATAGCACTCTTTTTCTAGAGTTCTATGAGTTCGACTATTAACTTTCTGTAATTTTTACAATAACTTCACCTTTATCATTTCTACCTAATGTGTAGCTGTAGTTTTTCTTATTCTCTTTTGCTAATCTGTTAATTTCTTCGTTAGCATAGTTATGTGCAGCTTCTGAATTATTAAATGTTCCAGGGGCTGTTGCTCCACCATTTGCTTCTGTCGCTTCTTTTTTAGCTTCTTTATTAGCATCATTTTTTGTGTTGTTATTATTATTACTATTGTTACTACTATTATTATTGTTGTTAGAATTATTTTGTGTATTACTTACAGTTTTATTGGTATTACTTGATTTATTACTTTCTGATTTATTAGATGAGTTTGAAGAAGATGAGCTATCTCTATTATTAGATTCTTTATTCTCTCTATATTTTTCCTCATCACTTTTTTCTTTTGATTTAGATTTCGAGCTATCTTTATCTTTGCTCTTATTTTTATCACTTGATGATGAAGTAGTTTCATTGTCTTTTTTCTTACTTGAACTATCTCCACCAGTAAAATAACTTATACCTATAAATAGAGCACTACATAAAAATATAGCTAATACAATTCCCCATAACACTTTCAATAATCTATTATCTTTCATTGTATTCCCCTCCTTTGTTTCTAATATATTATAATACTATTTTATGCATATTTCCACTACTTTTTTTCTATTATAATTTATTTAAATAAAATTTAACTTAAATAAACTCCTAAAACATTATATTTTACTTTTTGAGAAATTCCCTCATTAATTTTCGATATATTTAGTGTCAGAGGCCTAAGACAAAGAATAAATACAAAACAAGGGAGATTTTTATTATGAAGATTTTAAAAAAAGTTTTACATCTAAACTATAACGAACCTAAAGGGGAAAAACGCGTAGTTAAAAGTTATAACTTCGAAGTTGCCCCTACTGCTGAAGACACTGCTTTGAAAGAAGTCGGCGAAGAGTTAAAAAAACTAATTGCTAAAAACATTGAAGATATTGTCACAAGCACAAAAGAATCACTATAATTTTAGGAGGGAATTTAATTATGGAGAAAAAATTAAACATTTACTTTAATACTGATAACAAAAAAACTTATCACATCGCTTTATCATTTCCGAAAGATGATTTAAGCAAAGCTACTGTAGAGGCTGTTGCAAGAAAAATTGTTGATACAAAAGTACTTAACAACGACAAACATACCCTTACAGGATTTAAAAAAGCTACTTATACTACTCGTGAAGTAAGCGAACTTCAATAATAGAAGGGAGGGAGGTGCGGTCCAAGCCGCACCTTTTTTTTATGGACATACTAAATTTTATCAATACTGTAGGCTTCCCTATTTTTGTAGCGGTATTTTTTCTGTTAAAGTTAGATAATACTTTACAAAATATAGGAAAAAGTTTAAACGAACTTACACGTATTATAGAAACAAAGTTAAATATTAATATCAAAGAATAGTTTAATATAAGGGAGTAAATATTATGACAAGTCAACAAACAATGGTTAACTGGGCAAAGGATAACGTCTATAAATGGATCGATATGGATGGAATGTACGGAGCACAATGCGTAGATCTAACAATGGCATATGTGAAGAATTTCGCGGATTTCCAAATTTATGGTAATGCCATCGATTATCTAACTAATCCCATTCCTCCAGGTTGGAGACGTTATTTCAAAGGAGATACTGAAATAGCTCCAGGAGACATAGCAATTTGGCATTGGGGCGATTGGGACAAATTCGGTCATGTAGGTATAGTGATTGAGGTAAATGAAGGAACTATTACCTCTGTAGAACAGAATGTTGATGGTACTCCTGAACGTGGTGGTATTGCACGCATTATGAGTCGTGATGATACTTACCTCGCAGGTTTTATCAGACCTAGCTACGATTCAACTGAAGAATGGACTAGAATTCCTGAAACTGGCTATTTCACAGTAGAAGTTCCATCTATTAACGTTAGAAATAAACCAAGCAAACTCGGGAAAGTTACCAACACTTATAACAAAGGGGAACGAATCTACTATGATAGCTATGTAATTAAAGAAGGATTCGTTTGGATTAGCTATATTTCCTATTCAAATGAGCGCCACTACGTAGCTACAGGAACACATAATGGAAGTGAAAGAACTAGTACATGGGGAACTTTTAGTTAGTAGCTCTTTCAAACTTAAATTTGATAAATAACATAAAAAAGAAGCGACTGGAGATTCCAATCGCTTCTTATTCTTATTTATTCTTTAATTATTTAACGCGGATGTAAACTGGTCCACTACCTAAGTTTGCAGTGTTAAGAACAGTTTGGTTTCCGTTCCATCCACCGTGGATAGCTTGTCCGTTACCTGCGTAAACTCCGATGTGAGCTGCCCCCATACCACCGTTTGCATAGTAAACTAGGTCTCCAGGTTGAGCTTGAGACGCTGGAACTACAGTTCCTAAACTCATATATCCTGCTGGCCAATCGTGGAAGTTAATTCCTACTGCTTTAAGAGCATTTGTTACTAATAATGTACAATCTTGGAATGTACCTAATTGAGCTAATGCTGCTTGATAGATTGCTGCTCCTTTGTTTGAAGACGCAACTTGTGTTGTTGCCGCCGCTGCTGGAGCTTGAGTTTTAGCAGTTACAGTTGGTGCTGCTGTTGCAACTGCTGGAGTTGCAACTGGTTTTTCTGCCGCTTTAGCTACAGCTGGCGTAGCTACTGGAGCTTCTTTTTTAACTTCAGCTTTAGGTGCTTCTTTTACTTCAGTTTTTGCTGGCGCAGTTGGAGCAGTCGCTGCTGCTTTTGGTGCAACTGTTTGAACTGGATCAACCTTAACTACTGTTTTCTCGGTAGTATTTTCTACTACAGTCGCTTTTGGAACTGTTACTTCAGCAGTTTTCGTTGCACTTGCATCTACTTTTAATACTGTTCCTACATAAATTAGATTAGGATCTGAAAGGTTGTTTAATTTAACAAGTTCATCTACTGAAACACCGAATCTGTTAGCAACTTTTCCTAAAGTATCTCCTAATACTACTGTGTAGTATCCTTGTTCTTTAGCTTGAGCCACTTGAGCTACTGTTGTGTTATAAGTTAATTTATCTCCAGGGAAGATTAATGAACTTGTTAAGTTGTTATCTTGCATAAGTTGATCAACAGTTGTTCCGTTGTTGATTGCGATATCCCAAAGAGTATCACCCTTCTTTACTGTATATGTATCAGCGTCTGCGATTTGTGCTAATCCTACTCCTACTGTTGATACGATTGCCGTTGCGGCTACTAATTTTTGTAATTTACTCATCTATTTTTATCTCCTTAAAATTAGGTTTGAGTCAAGCGACTCATTTATCTATAATAAATACTGTTTTAATTTCTAAATTTTTAATTTCTATAAACTATTTTTTCTAAACTATTCACGTCATCGAATTAATTCAACTTTAAGTTGAATTAATTGTAATCTTGACATACTATCATTATATGTTCTCACGAAGCCTTTTTCAAGCTTTGTAACAGTTTTGTAATAGTAACGATAACTCTCTGTTACATTATGCAAAATTCGTAACAATAATTACACTCTATAAGCAGTTGAATTGCATTTTAAGCGTTTTTATTATATAGTAAACCTGTAATTTTAAATTTTATTTTCAAGGGGGTTTTATGACAGATTTTAATACAGCTAGCTCTGCCTTAAAGATAATTCTTGTCTTCTTAGAAGGTCTGCTATCGTTCCTTTCACCTTGTGTTATACCTATATTACCTATCTATATCGGTATTCTTGCAGGAAAAAAAGAAATGAATGAACGCGGAGAACTAGTCTTCAATAAACGTAACACTATTACAAATACACTATCATTCGTACTAGGTATTTGTTCAACATTTTTTATCCTAGCTTTTGCTACTAGTTTTATTAGTATATTCTTAAACGAAAATATTAAAACATTGCAAATCGTCAGTGGTGTTTTAATCATCTTTATGGGATTATTACAATTAGGCGTATTTAAGATAGGCTTCTTAAAACAAGAATTTTCAATAAAAAACAAAGTTAAGAGAAAAGGAAATAAAACTACTCCGATTCTTGCTTTTTTAATGGGATTCACTTTTAGCTTTTCTTGGACACCATGTATCGGACCAATTTTAGCTAGTGTTTTCCTATATGCATCTAGTCATACTGGAATAATGAGCGTTCTTTTAATTCTTGCATACTGCTTAGGGTTTATCTTACCGTTCATCCTTGTTGCATTCTTTGCTTCAAAATTATTAGAACTATTCAAAAAACATACAAACATACTAAAATATACACAAGTTATCTCAGGTATTATCCTTATCTTAATCGGTATACTAATTCTGAGCGGATCATTTATCACATTAACTAGATATTTCGCTTAAACTTGTGATTTGAATTGGAGGAAAATAATATGAAAAAACTAACAATACTTAGCGCAACTCTTCTTAGTAGTGCTCTAATCTTAAGTGCATGTTCTAGTACTTCTGATAAAAAAGAAGAAACTAACAAACAAACTGCAACATCTTCAACTAGTGAGAACAAAGCTATCCAAGCTTTTGACTTTACAGCTATGGATAAAGATGGAAAAACTGTAAAACTTAGCGATTTCAAAGGTAAAAAAGTTTACATCAATATGTGGGCAAGCTGGTGTGGACCTTGTATGAGGGAAATCCCAGAGTTAGAAAAAACTTACCAAAAATTAAAAAACAATAAAGATATCGTTTTTCTATCAATGACTTCTCCTAATGATTCTGAGTTTAAAAACCAAAGTCCTCAAGACAAAGGTAAAGATGTAATCCTTAATAAAGCAAAAGAACTTGGCGTAACTTATCCTGTTCTTTTCGATGTTAACGACCGCTTCATCATAAACTACGCAATTCGTTCATTCCCAACACATATTTTCATCAACAGCGATGGTACAATAGGAAATAGAATTGCTGGTGGTGTAACAGAAGAATTACTAACTAAAGAAATAGAAAAACTTAAATAATAAATAATCCGGGAGTGACTCAAAAATCGTGATTTTCGGAGAAATCGATTTTGTCGAGTCACCCC
>NZ_KQ959917.1:0-48286 GCF_001553035.1 Gemella haemolysans | reverse complement strand
ATCAATAAACCACTGCGTCTATGAGTTATCATCTGAACTTTGTTACATTTTAGGACCTTTTTATCAACCCCTTATAGGGGAAGCCTTCATATCTCCTATAAATTTATATAACTATTAGATTCGGATTTTGTCTTAATCTAACTTGCCCCCTGGCTTCAAATCTCCAAGCAACCACTTTTCCAACAACTTCACATGAAGATCCTCTTCTTCACACTCAAAAATGGTAACTTCTTTTCGTTTAAACATACTTTCTAACTTTTTATTAATAACAATATTCTTTTCGTCTAATTTTGAATATCCAAAGTTCACTTCCACACTAATCTCATCGCAATATTGGATCACGTCTATTTCCCCTAATCTCATAAGCAGATACTCTTCTTTCTCAGGATAATTACGTGCATATTCTCTTATTCCATCATAAACTCCAACATCAAGGTTATTATCAAAAATATATTTAAAATCAAAGTTTTGAACATTTGAAATAAATAATTTCGCTATTTTCTGAGAAATTGCCGCTACTGCAAGACCTATTGCAGCACCTTGTCCTTTTGCTACTACAATCACCTCTATATCAGGAAACTCTTTTTCTAGAATATTTACCAAATCTAGCCCATCTTGATAGACATAATTATAATATAACTCCTCATCCTTATTATTATTTAAAAAAGGAAAGTATATTGAAGCTGGCTGCTTATTTTCACTTCTCCCCCTATCTCCTCTAACATGAAGTGTTGCACCGCTGTATCCTAACGCATAGTAATTCATAAGTCCTAAAAAACCTCTCGGTGCCTCTTCATAATCTGGAAACTCTAATATTATCCCCTTACTACCTATTTTTTTCACAACTATCTCTGCATAAATTTTTGAATAATCTATTGCTTCAAACTCTAACATTAATAATTGAATATCGTCATCGTCTCTTACTACACTAATCTTATAGTTCAGTTCTCTTTCTTTTACTAAATTCATTTTTCTATCTCTCCAGCACACATTTTTCCTTTTAATTATATCTTATTATCCTTGATAAAGATAATGTATAGCTTTATTACATCAAAATATATTAATTTCTATTACAAACATTTAACTCTCAGTTTTTTAAACATATTACGCACAACACCTACAATTTATTAAACAAAAAAACAATCCCCAACACTAGGTTGAGGACCATTTTTGTAAGTTCGTTATATTTTTTGAGATCTGACTTTATTATTTTGCTTCTTTTACGTATTCTTGATCTTTAGTGTGAATAGTAAGTCCAGTGATATTTTTAGTAGATTTGAAGAAGAAACTACAGATATAACCGAATACTAATGCACTTAAGAATGAGAATCCTGAGAAGATAAATGGACTTTGTTTAGCATAAGTTGTGAAGTCTTGGATGTACCAACATACAAGCCCTGCAACTACTAATCCTAATAATGCTCCAGCTCCATTTGCACGTTTAGTGAAGATACCAAGTGCGAATGTACCAGCTAAAGGCACCCCTAGAAGTCCGATATATTTAAGGAATAAATCCCAAGTTTCTTTTTGGTTAGAGTTTACGAAGTATAATGCTGCGATTGTTCCTAATACACCTGCTATGATGATGATAATACGAGCTAACAGAACGTCTTGTTTAGCATCTTTACTTAATCCGAAGAAACGTTGTTTAATATCAACTGTGATACAAGCTGAAATTGAGTTTAAGCTTGATGCGATTGTTGATTGAGCCGCTGCTAAGATAGCTGCGATAACTAATCCAGCAACCCCTGCAGGTAATGCTGTTAAGATGAAGTAAGGTACTAAAGCTGTTGTATTAGCTGCTTTACCTACTACTTCAGCGTTCATGAAGTCTGGTAATTTTGTTACAGCGTGACTACCTTTGTAGAAGCTGTATAAAACTGTTCCCATTCCGTAGAAGATTGGAATAGAGATGAATGCTAATAATCCGTTAGTCCAGATTGATTTGTTAGTTTCTTTTACAGATTCAGTAGTACTATAACGTTGAACTACGTCTTGAGAAGCTGTGTATTGTTGTAAACTGTTAAATACTGATCCAATGAAGATAATTGGAATAGTTGACGCTGTTAATGACCAGCTAAATTTTTCAGCAGTTACAATTTTACCATTAGCTAAAGCATCTTGAGTAATTTGCCCAAATCCACCTACGTGGTATGCTCCTAAGATGATTACTAAAACAGCTCCTCCAAGTAAAATGATACCTTGGATAACGTCTGTCCAGATAACTCCTTCTACCCCTCCTAAGAATGAGTAAACTACGCAAAGTAACCCGATAATCGCACACACTAAGAATGGGTTAAGTGTCGATACTGATGTGATAGCAACTGTTGGTAAGTAAATAACGATAGCTACACGTCCAATATGGAATAGTGAGAATAACACACTTCCTACTACACGTACACTAGGATTAAAACGTTCTTCTAAATATTCATATGCTGTCGTTACATTTAATTTTCTAAAGAATGGAATATAGTAGTGAATTAATATCGGAATAATCGCGATAATCGAGAAGTTCCCTGCTGCGTATGTCCAGTCCCCGTTAAATGCTTTTTCCGGTGTTGCCATAAATGTAATGGCAGATAATGTTGTTGCGTATATCGAGAATCCTACTGCCCAAGATGGAATGTTTCCTCCGGCTTTAAAGAATTCATCCGTGCTTTCACCTGCTTTTTTAGTGAAATACACCCCTATCGCTAGCATAGCTAACAAGTAAATCGCTAAAACTATACTGTTAAGTGTACCAAATCCAATTTTATCCATGGTACTCCCCTCCTATTTTTTCTTAATAATATTTTTTCTAATATCTAGGAAAGAGGAAAAATTCTCCTCTTTCCACCCCTAATTTTTTACCCCTTATTTGTTAAATTATAGGTTGTAATCTTTAACTAATTTTTCTACTTCAGGTAATTTAGCTGGATCAAATACTTTCATAGGTTGTTTACAGTATCCTGCATCAATCCCTTTAACTTTTAAGATTTCTTTAAGAGTTTGATATAATCCTAATTCTAATACTTTTTCAATTACATCATTTGCTTCATGTTGAAGTTCGTAAGCTTCAGCAACTTTACCTTCTTTAGCAAGTCTGAAGATTTCTTGGCTTCTTTGTCCGTTAACATTGTATGTAGAACCGATAGCTCCGTCTACTCCTGTAATAGCCGCTTGAACTAACATTTCATCGAATCCAGACCAAATTAGTTTGTTAGGGAATCGTTTTCTGAATCTTTCTAATTGATAGAAGTCTGCAGCAGTGTATTTAACACCGATAACTTTTTCATCTTCTAGTAATTCAGCAAATTGATCTAAACTAATTTTAACCCCTGTTAAGAATGGAATGTAGTAAAGAATCATGCTGTTATCTGTAGCATCAATGATTGTTTTGTAGTAGTGTTTGATTTCATTAAATGATAATGGATAGTAGAATGGAGTAACTGCTGATAATGAATCATATCCTAATTCTGTAGCGTATTTTGCTAATTCTACCGCTTCATTTAAATCTAAAGATCCAACTTGAGCGATAAGTTTAACTCTATCCCCAACTACTTCTTTTACAAATTTAAAAATTTGTTTCTTTTGAGCAGTGTTTAATAAGAAGTTCTCCCCGCTACTTCCATTAACATATAAACCATCAATTTTACTTACATTGATGTTATGTTCGATAACCTGTCTTAGCCCCTCTTCTTTAACCTCACCATTTTCGTCAAATGGAATAAGTAAAGCCGAATATAATCCTTTTAAATCTTTCATTATAATAACCTCCGTTATTTGTTTTTAATATTGTGCATTTATTTAACACATTAAATTTTAATACACTTATATTTTAAAACGTTTTCTTTAGTTTGTCAATAGAAGAATCTTAAAAATTTTATTTTTTTGAAAACCTTTTAACCTTTACTGCTGTTATCATATTTAGACTATATGCTAACAGTTAATTCAGTTGACGTTTATATAGTATATGTAAATCTATTGTCTAGTCTTATTGTCTCTATTTAATACATTAAACTCCTCTTTTTAAAAATAAAAAACGACTCACAAGTCATCATTTTATAAAAATCAGACTTATGCAGTCGCTTCTATTAACCTTTATTTATTACTTAAAAACCTTTAAATCGAACGTTATCAAGTAACAACTAAATACAAAAAATTTAACATTAAATTGATTATCTTTACTTTTAATACCTATCTATCATAACTTCCTACTAAGAACATATTTCCTTTTAATGTGTATTTACTGCAATCTGTTGTTAAGATAAAACTATCTCCTTTTTTCACATCATAAATGTTATCGTCTATTTCTACACTTCCACTACCATTAAGGACGGTAAATAGATTTCCTGTTCGAGTTTTCTCTAGGGAAACTTGCCCCTCCACTTCAACTTTAAACACAGAGAAGTACCTTTCATCGGCTAAGTATGTTACTGTAGCCCCTTCTAATTTTTCCGTTTTAGGGCTTGTAGTAACTTTTTGAAATGGAACTTTTGTCACATCTTTTGTTTTCTCTATATGAAGTTCACGTTTATTACCATCTTTGTCGACACGATCATAATCATATACTCGATATGTCGTATCAGAATTTTGTTGCACTTCATATATTAATATTCCCTCTCCAATCGCATGAAGAGTTCCTGCTGGAATATAGAAGAAATCTCCCGCTTTTACTTCTTCTTCTATAAACAATTCTTGCCATTGTTCACGATTAATTTTATCATTGAACTCCTCTTTTGTTTTAGCAGTATGTCCATATACTAACTTCGCACCTTCTTTAGCATCTAGTACATACCAACATTCAGTTTTACCAAGTTCACCATTCTCATTTTCACGCGCATAATCATCTTCAGGATGTACTTGAACTGATAGATTATCACTAGCATCTAAAATTTTAATTAATAATGGAAACTTATCATACACTTTCTCAGTAAATAAAGTAGGTTGTTTCTCATAAGCTTCTTTTAATGTTAAACCTGCTAACTCACCGTTTGTTATTTTTGAACTTCCGTTATCATGAGCCGCAATAACCCACGCTTCTCCAATATTTCCTTGTGGAATAGAAAAATCAAACTTCTCTAAATTACGTCCACCCCAAATTCTTTCACAAAATACAGGCTCTAAAAATACTATTTTATCCATTTTATTCTCCTTAAACAATTCTAACTTCTAGTTTATTATACACCAGTCACTATTTTTTATACAGCATATACCTTTTAATTTTTTTCTAGAAACAGTTTTCAAAAATTTAATTTTATGGTAATATATCGTTGTATAGAAATTAAAAAAATCATTAACATTAAAGATAATCATGTCTTTATTAAGAAAGTAGGTATAATATGTTATTAGGTATTGATATTGGTGGTACAAGTATAAAATTTGCTGTAATTGATGATAACTACAAAATCGTACATTACGAAACTTGTAAAACACCTGACAATGTAACTGTAAAAATTACTGATGAAATGTTCAGAATCGCAAGCAAAATCCGTGAAAGCTATAACTTCTCTGCAGCTGGTATCTCTGCGGCTGGTGTTATCGACAATGTTAACATGGAAGTTATCCGTTCAGCTCCAACTATTAAGAACTATCTTGGAACTAACTTCAAACGTGATTTTGGAGATAGACTAGGTATCCCAGTATACGCAGATAACGATGTTAACTGTGCCTTACTTGGTGAACAATGGCTTGGTGGAGCAAAAGGTTTAGATGAAGTATTCTGTATGGCTTTAGGAACTGGAATCGGTGGTGCTTACTACCTTACTAGTCTTCCTTTCGGATCTAACTTCGGTGTAGGTGAAATCGGACAATCTCTTTACGATTTCGACACTAAAACTACTTACGAACAACGTGCTTCTACTATCGCTTTAGATAGAAAAATCAAAGCCGAAATGTACGAAGGAATTAGCGTTATCGAATTCTTCGATCTTTGTAAACGTGAAGACACAACTGCACTAAAAGTGCTAGACGAATGGTTATTCGAACTTGCTCGTGGTATTGTTAACTTACTATGTATCCTAGATCCTAAGTATATCGTAATCGGTGGGGCTGTTTCTGCTCAAGGAGATTATTTATTAAATAAACTAGAAGCAAAAGTACGTGAACTTCACCCAATCGAAAACAACCAAACTAAATTCCTAGCAGCTGAGTTAGGAAATGATGCAGCTCTATACGGAGCTATTAGCCCATTTGTAGAAAAATAAGATATTAAACTTTACCCCCTCTTTACTTAAAAAGTAAGGAGGGGTTTCCATTTTTCAACAGAACTTCAAACTCTGTTCTAAGTTAATTTATAATTTTTGCAACCGTTTAAATTTTTTTCTAATATTTTTTAAGTTTTTTCTTTACAAAGTCCTGTATAAGTGATAATATAAATTTAAGTTAACACATTAAATTTTGATAAACAAATAATAATTAAGTCAAGGAGGGATCAACTTGAAAAAATACGAAAAGATTATAAACGATATCATCTTAAAAATACAAACTGGTATTTTTAAAGAAGGTGAGCAACTCTATACAGAAAAAGAGATAAAAGAAATATATAATGTTAGTAGTACTACTGCTGTTCGCGTGCTAAATGAACTAGAGTCAGCAGGATATATTTTTAGAATTCAAGGTAAAGGAAGTTTCGTTAACAAAACTCTAGTTAATAAAAAAGTCTTCGTTACAGAAAACAACAATTTCCATAAACACTTTAAAGAATCAGTATCTGAACACTCTGAAGTTGTAGAAGCTGAAATTATTCAAGATAAAGAGCTTTGCTCAAAATTAAAACTAAAAAATCAAAAACTTCTAAAAGTGGCTCGTATAAAATATATCGGTAATGTTGCTTGGGCTCACCAAACTAACTATATTCCAATTAAATATTTACCTGATGTTAATATCGATGATATCGACAGTTTCAAAGAGCTTGCTACTATGATTAGAAAAAAATATCGTATAGATATTCACCAAGAAAAATCTAAAAAAACTATGAAAGTTATAGTTGATACTCCTGAAGAAATTGCCAATTTCATCGCAAAAGATGGTGAACCTTGTTTTGAATTTGATAGGTACACCTACTTCGCAGACGGTAAAATTTTTGAATATGTAAAAATCTTTATAAATTACAAATACTACAGCTTAACAATTAAAGATTAAGCGTTGGATTGGAGCTAACTATGAACAAAAAAGAAGAAATCTTAAACCAAATTAAAGGCGGAATTATCGTTTCTTGCCAAGCATTACCTGGAGAACCACTTTACGTTGAAGAAGGTGGAATTATGAAACTTATGGCACTAGCTGCTAAAGAAGCTGGAGCTGTTGGTATTCGTGCACAAGGAGTTACTGATATAGTTCAAATCAAAGAAACAGTTGATCTGCCTGTTATCGGAATTATTAAACAAAGTTATGAAGGTATGTCACAATTCATCACAGCAACTATGAAAGAAGTAGATGCTCTTGTAGAAACAGGTTGTGAAATAATCGCCTTAGACTGTACTTTACGCCCTCGTTTTGATGGTACAACAATCAATGATTTTATCGCAGAAATCAAAGCTAAGTACCCTGACATTATTTTAATGGCAGATATTGCTACATTCGAAGAAGGCGTAAATGCGGCTAACATCGGTCTTGACTTTGTTGGAACTACATTAAGTGGTTATACAGAAAATACAAAAGATAGACCGAACGAAGTAGACTTAGGTCTTATCAAAAAACTATCTGAAACTATTTCTGTGCCTATAATCGCAGAAGGTCGTATCCACTACCCTGAACATGCAAAAGCAGCTTATGATGCAGGGGCATTTAGCGTAGTAGTTGGCGGAGCTATCACTCGTCCAAAAGAAATCGCAGCTAGGTTTATTAATGCAGTGAAATAAGAAAAAACCAACTCTGAAAAACTGTTTTCAGAGTTGGTTTCATTTTTTAGCTATAATTGATGATTTATTATCCAAGTTGATAAATCTTCAATAGTTGCTTGACTTGAAGCAATCTTTAAAATAATAGTATATAATTCTTCTTGTGAATATTACAATTCTATTCTGTTTAGAGCCAAAAAGACTAACATAGCGTGGACTCCTATCCGTTTATTCCCATCAATAAATGGATGATTTTTTACCAATCCATAGCATAATCTCGCTGCTTTTTGTTGAATTGTTGGATACATATCCTGATAATTAAATGTCTAAAACGGCGCATTAATTGCAGATTCTAACATTCCCAAATCCTTTACACCATCTAATCCTCCGAACTCAGAAATCAAATCTTTATGAAGTAAAAGTATTTGATTAGTTGATAATTTTATCATTTCGCCAACACCTCATAAGCCTTTTTATTTTTTTCCATTAAACTTTTAGAAAGTGCTAATACATCTTCATCCGAGGCTTGTTGAGTTTTTTCAAATTCATTAAATTCTACTAAAACATATCTTGGTGCATTATTTTTCAATATAACAACTGATCCATTTTCATCTACCATTCTTGCTATCTTAGAGAAGTTCTGATTTGCTTCTGTTATTGAAACCAAATTATTTGTGTCTATATTCATACATGACACCTCCTTTTCATATTATTATAATAAAAAAAATAGGATTAATTCAACCTATTTTATGTGATTAAAAAGTTCTAATTGACAGTTAATCAATTAGAACTTTTCTTTATGTTACTTTTCCCAAGCACGTCCATCGATGTAACTTGAATTTCTATAGTTTTCTTTCATCGGTTTTACCGGCATTATTATTGATAACAATATATATATCAATATTGGACTACCAAATGAGAAAATACTCGCTAATAAGAATAGTACTCGTAAGAAACTAGCACTTATTCCAAATCTTTTACTTAAACCACTACATACCCCAGAGATTAAAGCTCCTTCGTATGATTTATACATCTCTTTATCTTCTAAAAAATTAAGAAATTTATTCCAAATTTTATTTAATCCATCTATCATAATAAATTCCTCCTGACTTTATTGTTGATATTTTATTATTCTGACTTTATAAATATTATATCACATTTCTATGATATATATTAACTATTGTACTCAAGTTACTTTAAACTAAGTTTATATTATAAGATTTTTAATAAACATCTTAAAAATGACATTAACAGTGAAATTCTTATCGAGCATAAAAACCAAATCGTTTGCATATATATGAATCCACTAAAGATTTCATAAATATTTTTCTCCAAGAGTACCAAAAATCATTCTTGTTATTCAATTTTTCTAAAAAATTTCAATTGCCATTTTTGTGTTTCTAGAGCCGTTGTATTCAAATTTACGCTCCAAGGCGGATAAAATCGCATAGACATTTTTCCTTTACTATCTTTTGTCGAGAGAATTTTTCTACGGATAGCCTCCTCATTTGGAATAATAAACAGTCCTCTCTTATCGTTATCAATCACAACAATAACGAGTTCATTCCCTAGATCTTCATTAGTATATGGAATGTTCTTATTTCTTGAGTCTTTTTTCCAAAAGGCTGTAAAATATCCTTCTTTTTTTGGTGTTTTTTTTGCCAAGCGACATCTTTTATATCCTTGCTCTTCCTTTATTTTGATAAGGATACCTTCGTATTTTTCATTCCACTTTTCTTTAATGAATTCAAAATCATCATAAAACTCATTAAGAACCCCAAGTATTTTCATTTTAATATATGTCCTCCTTAACAAAAATTTTTCATTCAAATCACTGCATACTAATGATATTATAATCTCTTCATATGATTTATAGTTTTTCTCTTCTAACAAATTAAGAAATTTATTCCATATTTTACTATCCTTACTTTATGAATATTATATCATATTTATAAAGTACTCAAGCGCCTTTTAATTAAGTTTATATTATTAATGTTTTTTATAAAAAAGGGAATGACTTAAAAATCAAGATCTCTTAAAAAATAAGATTTTATCGAGTCACTCCCGCACAATTTATTAGATATCTAGAAAACTTTTATAAAGCGAATTCAGATATCAACTAAGCCACTGTGTCTATAAGCTCTCATATAAACTTTGTTAATATTTAGGACTTTTAGATCAGCCCCATTTATATTGTTCGTAAAATATTTATCTTGTCAAAAAATAAAAGAACACTACGAAGAATGTTCTTTCATTTTTTACAAGAGTCTTAAAGGATGGACGGCGTACCCATCATCTCAGGTACTCTATAAAAGAGTGTGTAGAGAGCCTTTTCTACTTCAATAAGACTTTTTTCTATCTTTATGTTATAACAAATATGTTGGTTTGTCAATTATTATACTTCTTAATACGTCCACTTCTTATCATACTCTTTAATTTCGCATCAGTAATATCATACATAGAAGCTGTATAAAAATAATTGTTTTTCATATCAAGTTTTATTGCTAATAGTATATTATCTTCAAATAATTTTATACATTCTAAACTAACACCTTTTTCTCTTGGATTAATTCCTACATAATCTGGAGTTTCTATAATATTTTCTATATAAGAAATATACTTAATCGCATGTTTATGTCTACTCTTTTTCATATGAGTTTCTAATCCTCTAGAAATTATTACCTCATCGACATCAATATTAATATCTAACTGCTGTTTTATCTTATTATTAATTTTCACTTTAATCTCTCCCATCTATTTAATTTTATCATATTATAGAGCATTCTTACCACCATTCGCTAACTTATTTCAATAATTCAATCTTTATTTTTCTTGATTTTTTATTCTATCCCCTTTTTAAAATTTTTCAAATTTTCTTCTTGACAAGTGAGTGTTCACTCACTATAATATTGATTATAAGGTGAGTGTTTACTTACCGAAAGTTTGAAATCTTATTTCTAATGGGATATTTCTTAGCACCTATCGTGAAACTGTTCTTTAATAATCACAGTTCCAAAAACATTAGGTGAATTAATATCCCTCAAATAATCTTATCTATATATTTTTTTAATTTTAAAGTGAGTGTTTACTCACTTTAAAAAGAAAGGTGATTCTTATGAAAAAATTAATACAAATTACTTCATTATCAAAAAATTTCGGGGATCAAAAAGTCCTTGATAACATTGATTTCAACCTAGAAAAAGGTGAAATTGTAGGTCTTATCGGCCCTTCTGGATCGGGAAAATCAACATTAATAAAAACAATGCTCGGTATGGAAAAAGCAGATAAAGGTGAAGCCCTTGTTCTAGATAACAAAATGCCAAAAAGAGAAATTCTTTCTAATATTGGATATATGGCACAAAGCGATGCTCTTTATGAAATACTTACTGGCTATGAAAATTTAGAATTTTTTGGAAAAATGAAAGGTGTTCCTTCAAAACAACTAAAAGAAGAAATAGCTTGTGTAGCAAAAATAGTTGACCTAACCGATCACTTAAAAAAATCAGTATCAAATTATTCGGGTGGGATGAAGCGAAGACTTTCTCTCGCCATTGCATTAATCGGTAGTCCTAAGTTACTTATACTCGATGAACCTACTGTCGGCATAGACCCTAGCCTTCGTCGTAGCATTTGGAAAGAATTGTTCAAGCAAAGGGATAACGGTGTTGGCATTCTAGTAACGACTCATGTAATGGACGAAGCAGAACTTACAGACAAAGTCGGACTTCTTCTTCGTGGAGATATTATAGACTTCGACACACCAAAAAATCTAAAAGAAAAAAATAATGTTACTACTATCGAAGAAGTATTCTTAAAAGTGGAGGAAAAATAACATGAGAATTTTAACTATTTCAAAAAGAGTATTTAAAGAATTTTTTAGAGATAAAAGGACTTTAGCTATGATGTTCGTTGCACCGATTTTTATAATGTGGTTAATCAGCATAGTCTTTTCAGCAAACACAAATTCTGAAATTACTGTTGCTTCTGTAAACACTCCTCAAAGTGTGGTTTCTGTAATGAAAGATATTGACAACGTTCATCTAGAAGAATATCAATCAAAAGAAGCTGCTGAAGAGAAATTAAAAAATAACGAGATAGATACGGTAATTTTTTACGATAACAATACTTATACGGTAACTCACGCTAATATAGATTCTACTAAAACTATGCAAGCCCAACAAGTTTTAAAAAGTTCTATAAAAACATCAGAAGCAAAAAGCTTGGTGGAAGTTGTTAAAAAAGTAAATCCTAAGTTAAGTGAAAATAAACAAGAACCTGAAGTTAAAGAATATTATAATTATGGTAATGCAGATTCAACATTTTTCAATAAAGTTGCACCTACTTTAATCGGCTATATCATATTCTTCTACGTATTTCTAATCTCTGGTATGGCACTATTAAAAGAACGTAATAGCGGAACTTTAGATAGACTTTTGGCAACTCCAGTAAAAAGAAGCGAGGTTGTCCTAGGTTATGTATTATCTTATAGCTCATTAGCTATAATTCAAACTATTATCGTCACTTTATCATCTGTATATTTATTAAATATTGAAGTTGCTGGAAATCCATTTTATGTTATAATAGTTAATGTATTATTAGCAATGGTTGCCTTAACATTAGGTTTACTGATCTCAACAGTTGCAAAATCAGAATTTCAAATGATGCAGTTCGTTCCGGTAATAGTTATTCCACAAATGTTCTTTTCAGGAATAGTATCTGTTGAGAGTATGGGAAAAATCGCTGTCTATATTAGTAAAATCTTACCTGTTACCTATGCTAGTGACGGTTTAAGCAAAATAATTTTAGAAGGTAAAAATCTTCTTGCAATTACAAATGATATAATAATTCTACTTGCACTTTGCATCCTTCTAATAATTCTTAATATTCTGGGCTTAAAACGATATAGAAAAGTTTAAAAAAACAATAGGAGACTCTTATGACTGAAAATATCTTACAATCTTACTTTAGCATATCTCATGACGAAACCTTCCCACCTGGTAAGAAAAAAACAATAGAAGCTGCGATTAATTTATTCGCAAAACAAGGATACCATGGTACATCTACACTTCAAATCGCTAAAGAAGCCGGCGTTAGTCAAGCAACAGTATTCAAGTACTTTAAAACTAAAGAAGATTTATTATATTCAATAATAGTCCCTATTATTCCTAAATTATTTTTAAATTTTCTAAAAAGAACTCAAAATACTAATTCACTTGAAGAATTAATCAGTTATGCTGTCGAAGATCGTATGATGTTCCTAAAAGAAAATAAGAACACTGTAAAAATAGTATTCTCAGAAATATTAACGAACGAGAATCTAAAAACCCAGCTTATCGATTCTTTAAAAGTGGTCTTTGCGGAAATAAACTTTAAAGACATATTACAAAAACATAAAGAAAATAATCCTGAAATTAACGAGGGCTTATCCTCAGCTGAAGTTATTCGTTCATTCGCAGGACCTATCATGACCTACTCAGCTCAAAGATTTATTCTTTTTGAAGATGTTCCTTGCCCTACTGAAGAGCATGATCTACAATTTATTAAACAACAAATTTATAAAAACTTAACAAGGTAAGAAAAAGAGGAGCTTGGTATTTTCCAAGTTCCTCTTTTTACTATTCACCTAATCTAATTACCTTATCACAAATTGATAATGTTGATTTATTATGTGAAATTATTATTGTTATCTTGTCTTTTTTACTTTCTTCTAAAGCTTTTAGCACTTCAATTTCACTGAAGATATCGATGTTTGCTGTCGCTTCATCAAGAATCAGAAGTTTACTATCATTGTAGAATGAACGTGCTACTGATAAACGTTGTTTCTGGCCTGAACTTATGTTCGAACTTCTCTCACCAACGATTTCATTTTCACGGCGTTTTAAGTTATCCACAAAACCTCTTAAATTAGTTTTTCTTAATGATGCATCCAATTCTTCTTTATCTAAATCTTTTTCGAAGAATGTGATATTATCTTTAATTTTTGCATTGAACAAGTAACTATCTTGCAGAATTATCGAGCTATTTTCTCTAAAGTAACGGTTATCTATGTCTCTTAGATTAATACCATCGATAGTGATATTACCTTCCATGTTTTCATCTGAGATGAATTTCATAATAAGTTTCGCTATTGTAGATTTACCACATCCACTAGGTCCACTTAATCCGATAATTTCACCTTTTTTCACGTCGAAGCTTAGATTATCCACTACAGTATTATCAGCATATCGATATGTTAAATTATCAACTTTAAGTTCGTTAAAATCAACAACTACACCACTATTTTCCGCTTCTTCCGGCGTATTCATAAGCTCTAAAAATCTCTTTCCACTAGCCATCGTCTGACTTAATGTTGAAGCAAGGTTCCCCATGTATAAAATAGGAATAAACGATACGATAAACATCGCAACTAATGAAACAGTTACAAACTGACTATCAAGCGAAGATGCCACATAGATAAATGCCAACACCCCGATATTATAAGTTACAACATTTAGAACATTCAGATCTACTAAAAATTTATTTTTTAGATATGAACTTCTTGTCAGTTCTTCAGTTTCCATATCGATATTACGTTTTGCTTCATCGATTTTTCCATATTGCAATGTTTCAAAAATCCCGTAAGCTTCTTCTGATGAATTGTTGTTTACTTGAGTTAGTTTACGGCGATAATTTTCACCAACATCTTGCCCCACATTTCTAAAACTTAATGGATACACAAGTCCGATTACGATATAGACTATTAAAGCTACTAATGCTAGTTTCACGCTAAAGAATAATAGGAAGAAACTAACCACTAAACTTTGTACGATATAAATCATAAATGGTGTTATCGTATGTGCATAGAAAACTTCTAATAATTCAATATCAGTCGTAATCATCGTCATGTAATCACCTGAAGTATTTTTCGTGAAATTATCGACAGAAATGCGTTTGAATTTTTCTAAAACTTTAACACGTAAAGCATGTAATACTTTGAAAGCTACGTAGTGATTTAAAAGTTGCTCAGTATAGCTGAATAACCCTTTTAACACGGCTAAAGCAAAGATTACTACAAATAAAATTACAGCTATTGTCGTTATTTTTGTTAAAAAGAATAACGAGATGAAGTAGGTAAATACAACAAGTGTCAAGTGTCCTAAGCTTCCGAATAAAGTCGCTCTAAGCAATGGACGTTTAAAATCCTGAGCAATAGCTAACAGTTGTTTTAATTCTCTTAATGATGTCATTACTCTACCTCCTTAGCTAAAAATTTCGATTTCAGTTGTTGTTGATCTGTGAATAATTTTCTATACAGAGAATTTTCTTCAATCAGCTCATCATGTGTTCCTTCTTCAATAATCTTCTTATCTTTTAGAACATAGATATTATCTGAATTTGTCACAGTCTCTAAATCGTGAGAAATAACGATGATAATTTTTCCTTCTTTAATTGAATCGAAGGCATTAAGCACGATTTCCTTACTGTAATCATCAATATTCGATACAGCTTCATCAAGTATATATAAGTAAGAATCTTTCAAAATTGCTTTTGCTGCAAGTAGTCTTTGTTTTTGACCTCCAGAAAGATTCGCAGCTCCTATCGCAAGCTCATAATCTAGACCACCGTGTTCTTCTACGAAATCTCTAAGATTAACTTTTTCTAATGCATTGTACATTTCTTCTTCGGTTATATTTTTACGAACGCTTAAATGCTCTCTTACAGTACCTTTAACTAAATAACTATCATTAGTAATAAGTGTCGTAATTTTAGCCATTTCTCTAGTAGAAATACTATCGATATTGAAGTTATCATATTTTATACTTCCGCTATAGTTAGAATTTAAACCTAAGATTAATTTGATAATAGTAGACTTACCACTTCCACTTTCTCCTACTAATGCTGTTTTCGTACCAGGTTTAAATATCATATTGATATTTTCTAAAGTCGTCTCTTCACCATAAGAGAAGCTTACATTGTTCAGAACAATATTCTTTCCAGCTTCTACCTCGATAGTCTCGTCTTTTTCTTGTTCCGGATAATCAAGAAGTTTATAGATATTATCTAACTCAACATTCCCTTTCATCGAAATATGGAACAAGCCACCTAAAGCACGTAACGGTTTAAAACATTCTAGAGAAGCTACGATTACGAAAACAATAAGTTTCTGATCTTTTACCGCAAAAATAGCAATAATCGATAAAACAAATATAGAAATATAAGTAATAGCGTCCATCACATTAATAGAATTAAGTTGATGACGAAGTAACGCCATCGTTGATTTTCTATATTTTGCACTACGAGTATCAACATCACCCGCTACATTATCTTCTTTACCGTAAATTTTTGCCGTTGTAAAACCTGATAATCTATCGTAGAATACTTCAGATAAACTTAAAAAATCGCTGAAGTTCTTTTTATTAGCCTTTTTCGACTTCTTAATAATAATCATAATAGACACAGGAATAAGTGGATATAGTAATAACATTGCTATAAATAGTAAGATATGAATCTTCCCATAAATCACAAACGAGCTAAGTACTATAAATAATGTCGCAAACATCTGCGGTACAAACTTATTGAAATAAAACTCGATGTTCACAATCGATGAAGAATTCATCACAAGAAGACTACCAGTATTTACTGCTTCTGTGTAATTTAGTGAAAGTTTTTCTACTTTGTTGTAAATCTCTTTCCTTAATGTATTTCTAACCTGTTTAGAAATTTTGTGACTGAAGTAATTATCTCCTGTTGTAGCTCCGTAATACACTACTAAACCTATCACTGTCTTCAGGATAAATCCTAATATAGCACCGCTTCTACTCTCTTCACCTAGTGAATAAAATAGAAAATCTACGAAGTTGTAGATGAAAAATAGCGAGCACCAAAAGGCAACAAGTTTAAGAATCGCTACGAGATATACTTCTTTTTTGATATTGAAGAGAGCCATCGCTCTACCATCTATCTTCATAATATCTCCTTATTTAATTTCAAATTTAGATTTATTTACACAAAAAGAGTAAAACAGTGACGAAGGATTTTTGTTATTTTTATAGCAATCCAACATTCGCTCTTTTTATGAAAAAGGTTCTAGTTACCTGTATTGATATTAATTATCAATTATACTTTTTTTATTATACTATATAGATAAATTAAAAGATAGCTTTAATGTTTATTGTTACGAAAATGTTCAAAATTACAAAGAATGTTCGGAAAACGAGGTTTTAGGTTCACTCCTAGATTCTTATAATTTTCACCTTGTTGTCCTCTGTAAGAGGACAAGTTCTGAAAAATCTTTTTTAGGTTGTCTTTCTTGAACAGACACTCTTCTGCCGCTTTACTCGTTGTTTGTCCATTAGAAAAAGACAACAACTCAGTTTTTCTATTTTTCTGAATTGTTGTCTCTATATTTACATACTAAATTCTTCTTTTAACGCTTCTTGTAATAACTTCTCACATTTATTTCTTTCTTTTTCTATAGTTATATGATATAATATCTTCAAAGGAAGGGCGAACGGTTGGGACATCGTCCACCCTTTTGGGAAATATTAAAGATTACTTACGCTTAGGGTTGCCGCCCTTAGCGTTTTTCTTTTGCTCCTGAAAATATTTTAAAATATCAATTATACCTTTAAAAATATTAACAATAGTTAAAAGATAAGTTAACTCTTCCATACTTCCACCCCCTTCACTTCCTATAATTAGGTAGTGTTCCTTTATCGGGTGTAAGCTTTTCAAACTTACATATTCATTTTAACACAATACCATACAAACACCAATAAAACACTTTATTTTATATAAATATTTCTAACTAAATAAAAATATCTGATCATCTCCCTTTCATTCTTACATCACTCATTTTGTAAAAACAAAAGTCCATGTCTACACAATAAAAAAGAAGGTTTAAGATTTTTTAAAATCTTACCCTCTTTTTCATCTAGCTACCTAATGTTATAACTTTATCTGCTAAGTTTTCGATTTTCTCACTATTTCTATGAGTTATCATAATAACTGTAGAGTCTTTATCTTTTAATATTATTTCCTCAATATCATCTGCCAACTTACTATCTAAATTAGCTGTACCTTCATCGATTATGAATACATCTTTTTTATGATATAAACTTCTCGCTAGTCCTAATCGTTGCAACTGTCCACCCGATAAAGCTAAGTTTTTATTGTCTAGTATTGTATTTTCTTTTTCTTCTAAATTATCAATCACATCAACTAACTTACAATTTTCCAAAACTTCTCTAAACAACTTGCCGTTATATTCTTTGTTTAAAATAATATTATCCTTGATCGATAAATTTAATAATTGTACTTTTTGATTCATCGTAGAAATTGCTGATTTAATATCAAATTGTTTTAATTCTCTATTGTCCCATTCTACACTACCTTCATAGTTCTTCAAATCACCATTTAAAATATTTATCAATGTTGATTTTCCACTACCACTTTTACCTTTTATTAAATACTTCTTGTTTTTCTCAAAAGTTAAATTAGGAAATTCTACCGTTTTATCTGGATAGTTATATTTAACATTAGAAACTACAATTTCCTTATCTAATTTTTCGACTCTCGGTAATCTTTTCTCTTCTTTAATTTCTGGGTACTTATTCAACAACTCATTTGCAGAAGCGAAATTCGGATATAGCTCGATTACTTTTGTCAATCCTCCAAAGAATTCTCCTGTATAACCTGATATCGCAAATATCATCGCAAATTCAATATACCCTTTATATGCGAAATATCCCGCAATAAAAATCAACGCGATTTGGTTTCCTGCATTTAATGTCACATTCAATCCTTGTAAAGTCATAATAGATTTTTTTCTATTAACTTTTGCATTTTTTATATTTTTTGAACCCACATTTACAATTCTATCTAATAAATTCAACGCAGAGAAATTGTTTAGCATTTCTGAACTAGCCAGCGCATTCTCTAAATCCTTATTGAAATCTTCTGTAGATTTTGAAATGTCTTTTGTCGTTGTTTTTATCGCTTTATTGAAATACTTAGGTAGAACCATCATTAATAAAGACAATGCAAGTGAGATAATAAATAACGTAATATTCACCTTAAGTAATACAATTGTTGAGATAACAACTAAAGATATACTGTAAATCGCAAATAAACAATTAGCCGCATATTGCTCAAACTGCTGAATATCAGTAGTATTTAAAGCTATACATTCTGCTCCATTATTGTGTTTCTCGTTATAGACTAACTTTTTCTTGAAATCCGCAATTGCTATTTTTCTAAGCCTTGTGGAAAAATTTTGAATCAATTTTTCAACGTATATCGCTCTGAAATAACCCAATGTATTTAAAACAACATATATCAACATAACTGCAATAGTTGCCGACACCATAAATCTTAAGTTTTTATCTACCGTCGCCTGGATAATCAAACTAAATCCATAAGACGTCGCAACCTGTGTTGCTGCGCATAATACCGTAATAATAAATACTAGTATGCTATATTTTTGTTTAAATAATAACTTAAACATGCTCTTCACCCCTAACACTATATTTTAAAGTCTTTTTTTCTGACTTTAAAAATATATTTATTATGTAAATTTTATCAGAGATAACAAATATAATCAATACAATTTATGGGAATTGTCACATTTTATTTTCTAATTTTCAGATTTTTAAAAGTGGATATTATTTTTACTTTAAAATAGTTTCTAAAATGGATTTTTGTTCTTACACTTTTCACTTTGTAAGAACAAAAGTCCAAATACAAATAAAATAAACTCCAGAATTTTCCTCTGGAGTTTTATCTTATTTATCAAACATCTAAAATATATATACAACTTTAAAAAAGGTAATTGGGTGTGACTCAAAAATCTCGATTTCGTAGAAATTGATTTTTTAGAGTTACTCTCGCACAGTTTATTACATATCTAAAAAACTTTTATAAAGTAAATTTAGATAACAATAAACCATCTCTTCTATAAGTTCTCATATAAACTTTTCTTAAAAATTTAAAGCTTTTAGATTATCCTATCCTTTTGGCGTGTATTATATTTCAGTCTAATTTCTTTAACCTTAAAAAATAATTCTATCAAATTTACATTATTATTGCAATTTAGCTTAAGTATTATTTTGCTACTTCGACTTTAGATATTTTTCAAATTCTTGCTCACTTAAATTCAATTTACTTGCCCCCATTTCTTTCGTCAGGTGCCCTTCTTTTACTAAATCTACGAACATACTTATTGTTTTTACTCTTTCTTGTGCGATACCCTGCTCTATTCCTTCTTCACGTCCTTGTTCAAGTCCTTGTTCAAGTCCTTGTTGAAGTCCTTGTTGAAGTCCTTGTTCAAGTCCTTCCGCTATTGCCTGTTCTTTTTCTTCTCTAACATAAGCTAGGTGAGCATAATATCCATCAAAGTCTCTTCTTCTCTCGTCAAACATACTCTTCTCCTCCTTAGTCCATTCTTTCGGATTTATTATACTGTCTGCTTGTTTCATTATTTTTTCTGGTTCATGTGTAAATGGTTTATTTCCAAAAAATTCTATCCAACGTACTTTTTTGTAATTTTCCGTTGTGTTTTCAGTATATTTTTCTATTTCTAAAAACACCATTTTAACTAAATTTCTTTTCTCTTCTATACCTTTAAATTTAACTTTTAATTCTTCACAATTATCATCATCTCTCATACTAAATGAATGAATCGCTCGATTGTCATTAAAATACGATTTCTCTGTTATCGCTATCGCATAAACTGGTATTAATTCTTGAGATAAATAATGCGTATTTACCCCCTCTTTCTTATACTCATCTAAGTTTTGCGATACTTGTTCGCAAATGTACAACCACAATCTTTTTATAAAATCAACCTGCATAGCCACTTGGATTTCTATAATAACCTGTGTTCCATCATCTAATTCTGCTAGTACATCTACATGCGTTACATATGGGAGAAGCTCTTTATATGGCTTAGCATGTATCTGAGTTCCATCTAGAATTTTTACATTAGTTACTGGTAAATCCAATAAATCTCTAACAAATTGAGCCGTCACCTCAGTATTACTAAATACTTTTTTCGCTACTAAATCCATCATTGGACGTGTATCTTTATTTCTTATGTTTTCCATTTTGAAAACCTCCCTATTTATTATTTTTTTCATAATTAATTTAATTTTTCATAATCCCAGTTAATTTCTTACCTTCATTATACTCTACGGAGATTATTTTTTCTAATAATAACATTAGTCTTACCACAAGTTTTCCAAAACCCTGCTATTTCACAAAATAAAAAAACTCCAGAATTTTCCTCTGGAGTTTATTTTCGTCTATTCTTTTATAATTCTATAGTAAATTTTTGATGTTATTGCATAAACTATTAGATAGAAGATTGCGAAGACTACGATTGTCACAGCAAGCGCCTGTAAGAATATGCTATTATCTGTTATTAAGAATAATCTCAAGATTTTTTCGATAAATGGATATGCTACTATCGTGTGCAATGTTGCTATAATTAGCGGTGAGAAGAAGATTAACAATACTTGTGATCTTATTGATTGTTTAATCTGTTTATCTGTAATACCTACTTTTCTCATGATTTCAAAGTTTCCTTTATCTTCATATCCTTCTGAGATTTGTTTGTAGTACATGATTACCACTTGGCTTATTACGAAGATAAAGCTTATGAACACCCCGATGAATAGGAATGATGCGAACACTCCTCTAAATGTAAGTTTATTTTCTTCTTTACCTTCTATTTCTATACCACTTTGTTTTTCTAATTTTTTAAAACTTTCGATTACCTTAGCTTCTTTAGTAGTGTCTTTAATATTGAAGGCAACGTAGTTTTGAAGTGTAGGAGTACCTGTTTGTATACTAATTCCTCTTTTTTCTAACTCTTTACTACTTAACTCTGTTAGTTTTGTAGCTAATTTAGTTGCTTCTTTTTCATCTTTAACAACAGCATAATATGTATCCATAATATTCGCTGTTGCAGAGCCTATTGTTCCTGGAAACTCTGATAATTTTTCTTTAATTTTATAGTCACTACCATTTAGAGAAATACTATTATAATTGTAATCTCCTTTTTTATCGATATGTAATAAAATCTCATTACTTTCTAATGTTTTATTTTTATTAGCGAATTTATTATAATCTTTTAATTGTAAAACAACTATCATTTTAACATTACTTAAGTCTACACCTACATTTGATTCAAAATTGAACTTATCTTCAACTAATCTTCCTACCATAGGTAATGAATTATATGAGACCATATCTTCCACTTCAGTTCCTGCTTCTTTAGCTGATAATTTTGCATTATTTTCAATTTCTTTTAGTTTATCACTAGTAGAATGATAACCTGCAATCATTAATTGTCTTGGGAATCTTTCGTTGTAAGATTTTTCCATACCTGCATATAATGCTGATGTTGATCCCATAGTTACAAGAACCATTGTAGATAATATACAGATATTCGCTAATCCTACTGCATTTCTCTTCATTCTGTACAATAAACCAGAAACACTGATGAAGTTTTTAGGTTTATAGTAGAAGTTTTTATTATTTTTCATGATTTTTAGTACTGTGATACTAACTGCCATAAATACTAGATATGTACCTATAATTACCGCAATTACAGCATAAAAGAATACTAATAATGCTTTTATAGGATTTTGTACCGTTTGTGCTGTGTAATAACCATAGCCGATTAATGCTAAACCGATTATCGCTAAAATCCATCTAGATTTCGGTTCTTTTTCACCTTTATTTTCATCTTTTAATAAAGCTACAATTCTAAGTCTAGCTATTTTTATAACAGTATAAAGTAATAATAAGAAGTATATTCCTCCGAATAATAATACTGAGAATACTATAGCTATCGGTGTTATGCTGAACCCAAAGCTAACTCCCGCTGAGAATAATTTTAATAATACTAACAACATAAGTTTATCAAAAATTATTCCTAATCCAATTCCTAACACTATTGTAGTTACAGCGATAAAAATTGTTTCTAACACTAAGATTTTAGCTATTTGTTTTTTCGTCATACCTAAAACAGAATACAATCCAAATTCTTTTACCCTACGTTTTACTAAAAAACTGTAAGTGTAAAATAAGAATATTGTAGAAAAAATTGCTATAACAATTATTCCCAAACTTAACACCTGTTTAGTTGCCTCAATACCGTTTGGAAGTTTGTTTAAATTATCCCCAAAGGCTAAAGATGAAAGTATATAAAATGACATTATTGTAAAAATTGCTGATAACACATAAGGTACTATAAATCTTTTGTTTTTTACAAGGTTGTTTAAAGCAAATTTGCTATAAAAGAAGCTCATCTTACTCACCTGCCTGCATTAAAGTTAACGTGTCATTAATTTTTTGGAACATCTCACTCGTAGTCGCATTTCCTTTTCTAAGTTCATGGAAAACTACCCCATCTTTAATAAATAATACACGTTTAGCACGAGCTGCTGTTTTCACAGAGTGCGTAACCATAATTATTGTTTGTCCTGCGTTATTAAGTTTTTCAAAAACTTCTAACAGTTGATCTGTTGATTTTGAATCTAGTGCACCTGTCGGTTCGTCCGCTAAAATTAGAGCAGGGTTCGTAATAATCGCACGCGCTACCGCTACCCTTTGACGTTGACCACCAGATACTTCATATGGAAACTTGTTGATTAATTTATCAATTCCTAAAGGTTTAGTTACTTTTTCTAATCTTTTTTCCATATCTTTATATTTTTTATTTGCTAACACTAACGGCAATAAAATATTATCTTTTATAGAAAAATTATCCAGTAGGTTGAAATCTTGGAAGACAAATCCTAGATTGTCTCGACGGAAATTCGCTAAATCTTTATCTTTCAACTTGCTTAAATCTAAATTGTTTAAATTCACATTTCCTGATGTTGCTTTATCGAATGTTGCAATAATATTTAATAAAGTAGTTTTACCGCTTCCGCTCTCCCCCATAATCGCTACATATTCACCATTATCTACTGCGAAATTTACGTTTTTTAACGCTTCTGTACTTTGTGTACTTAATCTTGTTGTATAAACTTTTCTTACATTGTTGACTTCTAATAACATTTTTATCACTCCTAAATTCTTTTATCTAATTTCCTAGTTCGAACTTTTCTACAACTTCCTCGTTGTTTATATTTATATTCTACCTTACTTTTCTTACAGATTCTATCGATTTTCCTTACAAAAAAGCTCCCAACCTTACACTTTTGTAAGATTGGGATATTTATTACTTTTTATTTTATTTCAAGAATGTCTAGCGACTTTATTTCCTAGGAAATTATAATTTTAATATATCTGTGAATCTTTGTTCAGAGTTGCTATCTAGTCTGTGTGTGATTAGAATTACCGTTAATTCTGGATTAGTTAATAGAAGTTCTTCTATTTTCTCTGCATTATCCTTATCTAAATTAGAAGTTATCTCATCTAACAGCACTACTTTTTTCTCTCTAATTATTCCACGAGCTAGGGCTATTCTTTGTTTTTGACCACCCGATAAATTCTTACCACCCTCTACAAGTTCAGTATCTAAGCCATCCTCAAGACTTATCAGAAACTCTCCTAGTCCTACACTTTCCAACACGTCTTTAACTTTTTCATCAGCATAATCATCACCTAGTGTTATATTAAATCTTAGACTTTCTGTGAAAATATACGGTTCTTGTGGAATATATAGCATCTTATCATACAGGCTATGCTTATTAAGACTTCCTAGTTCTTCACCATTAAATTTAATTGCACCTTCGTAATTTTCTGTTCTTCCAGTCAATAATTTTAACAATGTAGATTTTCCACTACCACTTTCTCCGACAATAGCGTATTTACCATATTTATTAAATGCATACGAAATATTTTTTAATATACTTTTTTCTTCATATTTATAAGAAACATCTTCTAATACTATAGTTTCAATTTCTTCATTTAATGATTTTTTGCCAGTATCTTTATCATTAATAACCTTAGCCTCTTCTTTAAATTTCTCGAATTTCTCAAAGATTGGCACTACGATATTTAACTCTACCGTAATATTCATAATATTTCCTACTGAATTAAAAATCGTAGATGTTAGTGATTCTACGGTTAAAATAGATCCAAAGCCTACAATATTTTTTAGAGCCAGTATTCCTGTTAGTAATACTACACCAACTTGCCCTACTAAATTTCCTAAGCCACCTAGGACTCCGGCTAATCCGACACTTTTTCTTAGAGACACAGATTCTTTTAGTACTTCATTAGAAGAAGCTGCTACAATTTTTTTCAAAATTCCTAATTTATTGAAAGATAGTAAACTATCGAATCCTTGTAAGTAATTCGTATTTTTACTTATTAATTTTTCTAATGAGCCTGAGTAGCTCTGAGCTTTATTCTGAATAGATTTTTGCGCAAGAGCTGGTAATACTAATGTAATAACACTCATTACTATAGAAAAGACGATAATCGACCAGTGGAATGCAAACAGTCCAACTATAGCTAAAAGAGTCTCTATAATTGCTGTAATACTTTGATAAAAATTGCCAAATCCTTTTTCCTCAACAATCATCAAGTCATTACTAAGCCATGATATGTAATCTCCGCTATTTTTCTTATTGAAATTAGCATAGTTATTTTTAGAAATTGCATCCACGACATCACATCGAATGTCAGTTATCATCTTTTGCACTACATAGTTTTCATACGGAATTTTTATATAAATAGAAACCAAATATAATAAAAACACTATACCTGCATAGGCTATATTATAGAAAAATCCATCGGTATTCGACTTAATTAATTCGTTAAATCCATCCCCTATAAAATACGCAGCAACAACCTTACATGCTCCTCCAAAAATAATTAGTAAAAGTAACAAACTATTTTCTAAATATCTTTTCTTTAAATACTGCTTCATCTTTTCCCTCCTTATACCTTACTACTATTCTATCAAATAAAATAATTTTTAACAAGATAATTTTCAGATAATTTCTTTTATTAGTTAGAAAATATCTTTTCTTTATTATAATATATATATATATATATCAAGTGGCTTTTTAAGGTTTATCAAACCACTACTTCAAGTATCTTTTTGAATTTTTGTTGAATTTGTAACTGGAGTTAATTCTCAAAGTAAGAAGCTGATCCTAAATTTAAAAAAGTTTATATAAAAAACATGAACGCAATAGTTTATAAATACCTTATCTAAAAAATATAAAAGAGCTGTTGGATCTGACCCAAAAGCCCTAAATTTTAACAAGGTTTATATGAAAACTCATAGACGCAGTGGTTTATTGATATCTAAATTCGCTTTATAAAAGCTTTTTATATATCTAATAAACTGTGCGGGGATGACTCGACAAAATCGATTTTCAAAATCGCGATTTTTGAGTCACTCCTAACAGCTTATAGATTTATAAGTTAACCCTACTTCTCTTTAATAAATAATTTCTTCCCCATCAGCTGGAATAGTTAACTGATTGCTGAAACCATGTTTCTCTGCATAATTAGCTAATTCTTCACGAGTCAAGAAAGCATGATTAACAGCTTCCATATGCGTAGCAAAAAGCATAGTAGATGGAAGAGTTTTGTGTACTTCATGAACACCTTCAGCTCCCATAACAAGTGGACCACCTTCTGAGAACTGATTGTTTCCTGCGTTTATTATAGCTACTTTAGGTTGATATTTTTTCAACGTATTTTCTACATTCTCATACCATACTGTATCCCCTAAAAGATAAGTAGTAGGTTCGTCTTTATGCTCGAAGATTACACCACAAGACTTACCAGCAACAGCAAGCATTTGATCATTACTCGCATGCTTAGCTTCTACGTAAGTTAATAGAACATCATCAAGAGCAGTTTGGTGTCCTAAAACATAAATATTTTTAAATCCTTGTTCTCCTAATTTTTCGGCATCTTCTTCATTTTGCACGTATAAAGGCATATTTTTATCTATTAACTCCACAGCTGCAGCATCCCAATGATCCTCGTGTAAGTGTGTTATAATCACTGCATCAACATTATCTAACAACTCTTCAACTGGAATAGGTAATTCCACTAAAGGATTATTTTCCATATTTCCTGATGCAGGATATAAAGGAAGAATCGGTGGTCCAAAAGGAGGAAGTTCTCCTTTTTTAGAAAGCATAGGGTCTACTAGGATTGTTTTACCTGAAAAATTGATTTTCAATGTAGCATTTCGTATTTGTCTTATTTTCATATATCTATTCTCACTTTCTATTTATACTGTTTCTAGTTAGTATGCTATTTGTATTCTAACCGAATATTATTTCTAGTAATCTCATATTTTTCAAGATTAATTTATCCCAAATTAAAACAACACTACTGCATTAATTTCTATGTAAATTTTTTCCTTACTTGCTATTAAGTTGATTACTCTATTATTTTACAGTATAATAATCAGGAAGTCTTTACGAAAAAAAAGGAAAAAGGCATTAATTTTTACATTTTAGGAGGAAGTTCATGATTGATCATACAGATAAAGAAATTTTGAAACTTTTAGAGACGAATTCTCGAATTAAAGTTAAAGATATTGCTGAGCAGGTTCATCTTTCTGCCCCAACTGTGTCTCAACGCTTAATAAAATTGGAAGAAGATGAAATTATTAAGAAGTATACAATTCAAACAAATTTATCAAAAACAGATTACCCCATTCATGTCTTTATTTTAACAACCATGACTTCATCTATTCATACACAATATTTATCTTATATAGAAAAAAATAAAAAACATATTCTTAATCACTACCGTACATCTGGGATTTCTTGTTATCTCTTGGAATCACGCTTCAAAACTAACGAACAGCTAAACCTATTTCTTGAGCATCTTAATAAATATGCAAATTATAGTGTTTTAAATGTTATTAAACATTTTGATTAATGAATTTTAGTAGATAACTATTAGATAGCGTAAAGCAAAATAGTCCTCTTGAGAATTAAATTAATCTAACTCTCAAGAGGATTCCTTATTGATTTTTTTATCTAATCCCTTAAAGTATCTTCTTTCGGGAATGTGATTTCTATCCTAGTTCCTTCGCCTACTTTTGAAGAAATTTCAATATGATGACCTAGTTTATCTAGAGTTTTTTTACATAAATACAAACCTAGACCACTAGATTTTTTTTCGTATCTTCCATTAAAACCTGTAAAACCTTTTTCAAAAATTCGAGGTAAGTCTTCTTCTTTAATACCTATACCGTTATCTTCTATAACCAGTTTATTTTCACAGGTTTCTATTGTAATTTCTCCACCGGCGCTAGAGTACTTCACACTATTACCTAGTATTTGTTCGAAAGCGAAGCTCAACCATTTTTTATCACTAATTACCATTGTTTCATGTGAAACATAGTTTAATTTTATTTTTTTGTTAATGAAGATAGTTGCATATTTTTTCACACTATCTTTCACCACTTCATCAAGATTAATCTTAGTTATAACGTAATCTGATGATATGCTATCTAATCTTATATACGTCAGAACCATCTCAACATAACGTTCTATTTTGAACAATTCTTGCTGTAAGATTTTTTGATCTACTTCTTCATTGTCTAATAGAAAATTCATCGCCGCAATCGGAGTTTTTATCTGATGAACCCACATACTATAATAATCAACCATATCTGTATTTTTTTGTCGATTTTCCTGAGTTAATTTTTCTAACTCTTCATATAACTTCTCTATGATTTTATGATAATAATCAATCCTAATATCCAAGCTTTTCGGTAAATCTTCAAGATCATTTAGAATATTTTCCTCTAGAAATTTTAATTTTTTATAACTTTCTTTATAATTAACAAAATCTAAAAAGCTAGCTATAAGTGATGCTAAAAAACAGAAACTTCCTGTATATATTAGAGCTTCTAGTGGCAAATTATACAAATAAAACATAATGAAAAATATAGCAATAAAAACTACAAATAAAATATAAACTTTTATGTTTTTCTTTAAATAACTTTTTAATATTTCCATTAGACGATATATCCTTTACCTTTTTTAGTAGTAATAAATTCATCTATTCCTATACTTTTCAACTTAGAACGAAGTCTGTTTATATTAACAGACAAAGTATTTTCATCTATAAAGTTATCACTTTGCCACAATGCAGTAATTATTTCTTCTCTCGTTACTATTTTTTCTCTATTTTCTAATAATACTGTAAGAATTTTACCTTCATTTTTTGTTAGTTCAACTTGATTATCTTGATATTTTACCTCATCACGGCTCATATCAAAAATTACATCCTTATACACTACAAGATTCGAAGATCCGCTAAAATTATAGACACGGCGGAGTAGGGCTTCGATTTTTGCCTTTAGGACAACTAACTTAAATGACTTTTCTATAAAATCATCAGCACCGATATTCATAGCCATAACAATATTCATATCATCATTCGCAGATGAAATAAAAATTATAGGCACTTTCGACAATTTCCTAATCTCCTCACAGAAATAATAACCATCAAAGTAGGGGAGATTAATATCCATTAATACTAAATCCGGTGATTGTTCTACAAATTCTTTAACTACATTTTGAAAATCTATAACTTCATGTGTAGCATACTGCCACTTTTGCAAATATCCAGCTATTGAATTTGAAATTATCTCATCATCTTCTACTATCATTACTTTATACATACTTTCACCCCTTAGCTACTATTATTACTAAAATTATATCATAAATAGCCCTCTTATGGGAGTGATTCAAAAATCCTGATTTTGGAAAAAACAAGTTTTGGTCGAGTCAATCTCCCTCTTGCAGATTTTTTACACAAACAAAAAGCAGAGATTGCCTAGGAAGGAGTTTATATGAAATTTTTGCGCTGCCTCGCTTCTATTTCATGCTCCTAAACAATCTCTACTCAAAAAGAGAAAATTGTGGATTAAGATATTTTTTATATGTTAGTATTAAAATAAATGGCTGTCAAGGGTTTTTAATAATCTGTCTTAATCCACAAATTTTAATAAAATATTAATTATTTTAATTAAATGTTTCTTGTGAAACTTTTTCTCTATTAAATATTTTCTAATGCTAAACGTAAATCTTCAATTAAATCATCCGCATTTTCTAACCCAATTGATAATCTAATTTGCTCCGGAGTAATTCCAGTGTACTGTAATTCCTCTGGACTTAATTGACCATGTGTTGTTGACGCTGGATGAATTGCTAAACTTTTCGCATCTGCTACATTCGCTAAGTTTGAAAAGATTTCTAAACTATCAATTACTTTACGCGCTGCTTCTTCTCCTCCAACTACATCGAATGAGAAGATTGATCCACTACCTTTAGGTAGATATTTCTTAGCTAATTCATAATATTTGTTTCCTTCTAATCCTGGATAGTTGATTGAAGCTACTTTAGGATGTTTCACTAAGAAGTCGATTACTTTTTGAGTATTTTCTACGTGACGCTCTACTCGTAAAGATAATGTTTCTAAACCTTGTAATAATAAGAATGCATTAAATGGTGATAATGCTGCTCCTGTATCACGTAATAACTGTGTTCTCACATTTGTAATGAACGCCGCAGGTCCTACATCTCTTGTATAACTTAAGTTATGGTAACTTGGGTCTTCATCAACTAATTGTGGGAATTTTCCACTACCTTCCCAATCAAATTTACCACTATCAACGATAACTCCACCAATTGATGTACCGTGTCCCCCAATGAATTTAGTCGCAGAATGAATAATAATATCTACACCATGACTAAATGCATTAATTAAGTATGGACTAGCAAATGTGTTATCTACTACTAATGGAATTTTGTGTTTGTGAGCAATTTCAGCCCATTTTTCTAAGTCAGCAATATTTGCTAATGGGTTTCCTAAAGTTTCTACAAATAGAGCTTTAGTTTTATCAGTAATTGCTTGCTCAATTTCTTCAAAATTATCTGGATCAACAAAAGTTGACTCTACACCATAGCGTGGTAGGGTAAGTTTTAACAGGTTATATGTTCCTCCATATACATTTTTAGAAGATACAATGTGATCTCCAGCATGTGCTAATGTTAAAAATACGTATGTAATTGCCGCCATTCCTGAAGCTACAGCTAATGCACCAACTCCACCTTCTAATGCATTAATTCTTTCTTCAAAGACTGCAGTAGTAGGGTTAGTAATACGTGTATAAATATTCCCAGCTTTTCTTAATGCAAATGAATCAGCTGCATCTTGAGTATCATCAAAAACAAATGATGTTGTTTGATAAATAGGGACAGCTCTTGCTTTTGTATCTCCAACTGTTTGTCCTGCGTGTAGTTGTAATGTTTCAAAACTAAATTTTCTTGTCATAATATATTTCCTCTTTTCTTCGTTTCTGTGAGTTCTGTGTTTTTAGGTAATAAAAAACACCCCTATTGCTTATGCAATAGAGGCGATCATCTTAATTCGCGTTACCACTCTAGTTTATACTAATCTTGCGATTAGTACCTTATTCAGTACATGTTTATACTGTGTGCTATATCGTGCAGCTCACGTGTTTACCTATTAGATAAACAAAACTCTAAGACCATTTTCAACTAATCTTCACCATGTTACTTCGCACCAACCAATAACTCTCTGTTGTAGCTACGTATTAATTTACTTATCTTTTCAACGTTTGTGTATTAAATTAAACTAATTGTACACCTGTTTTTCATATTTGTCAATAACTTTTTTTAAAAAAATTAAAACGTTTTATTTTTCTTCTATAAGATGTTAAATAAAAAATTTTATGAAAATATTTTAATCTATTTATTATTCTAGAAATAAAAATTTAGTGAAATTATTTATTTTAATTTAAGAAATAGTAATTTTCTCAACTGTAAAATATAAAAAGGGAAAACAGGGGGATAAAAAACAAAGAAAAATATCAAGAAAAAGACGTAATAAATAAAAGAAACAACTAATAAAAAAAGAATAGAGACTACTAAAACGAAAAATAATGGAAATAGTTAGAAAAAAAACTAGAAGTATCGAAGAAAATAATAAACCTAGATAACTTAAAAACAGGAGTAATCAACGTAGATATAATGGACAATTTGATATCGAATAAAACAATGGAATACTGATAAAAAACTACCAAACGTTAATAATACACATAATAAAAAGAGTAGGTGCATGTCTTGAAAAAGATAGTAATTTACACATTTCTTTCAACAAATTACTACTATTAATCATATTTTACGCCTCTTATTACACTTTTAAATATATTTCTACACTTTATATCTCTTTTCCTCCTTTTTTTCCTTAACCTAAATCATCATCCTTCTGTCCTTTTTATGATATAATAGCAGTATTAACACTCATATCACTATATGATTATCCCAGGAGGTTTATATGGAATTTACTAAAACAAATGATGGTTTCGTTAAATACGATGAAAATGGCAGAGTTATCGCCGAAATCACCTATTTCCCTACTAATGACCCTAATATTGTTGTTGCTGATCATACTTTTGTTGATCCTTCACTTCGAGGTCAAGGTGTTGCAGGTAAGCTATTAGACGCTCTTGTTAAAGATATGCAAGAACAAAATAAAAAAATTATCGCAACTTGCTCTTATGTCGTTAAAAAATTCCAAGAAGATTCTTCTTACGACTTTATTAATGCCGAAAAATAATATTTAAAAAAGCAGAAAATTGATTTTTCAATTTTCTGCTTTCACTTTATTATATATTAATCGATGTTATTATTTTTTTATTTAATCTATTTGTTATTGTCTTGTTAAAATTTTTAATTTCATTTAAAAAACAAATTATATTAGTATTTAATTATATGTAATTGTCCTTTGTCATACTCTGCTAAGAATATTTTAGATGTGTCTTCATATCCTAATTCCAATAAAGTTTCTTTTAACCATTCTTCTGTTTTATCCATCGATTCTAATGTACTATGTTGGATAGTTCCATCAGTAATTACCGGATATTTAGGATTTTCATCACCTTGTTGTATTATAATTAGTTGTCCATTTTGTTCTAAAACCGCTCTTTTTACTTTTTGAATACTATAAACACCTTGTGTTCTTAATTTAAAAGCTATGTCTTGTGCTGTTAAACCAGCTTTTCTTGTTGCTTCTACATCTATTTTTCCTTTTTTTATTATTGTTGTAGGTTCTCCGTCTATCATTTTTTTTAAGTATGAGTTATTTGTTTTTAACCACTTTAGACCTAATACCAAAATTATCCATATTAATAATATATTGAAGTATTGTAAAATAGAAATTGATGGACTATATATTACCCCTCCTAATATTCCCCCGAGTACATAGTTTTGAACTTGATCACTCGCTGAAGTTGGTGCTAAATTTCCTTTTCCTGATATATTAATTACTATTACAAGCGATAATAAACCTAAAGCTAGTTTTATTGCTATATCTATATATGAAAGTTGCATTATCTTTTCACCTCCACTTTTTCAACAATTGGTTCTACCAATTCTATTTTCTCTAGTAAATAATCACCCTTTTTTCCGTTACTTATTACTCTATAGTAGTTATCATCTATTTTTAAAAATGAATTTTCTATAGAGGCTTCACTATTTATATAGATATGTGTTTTGTCAATATTTAATTTTTCTGAAACTCCCTCAATAAATTCAATAGAGCTTTTATACTGATTAGCTGATATACTATTACTTTGATAATCACATGCTTGTATCCCGATTAATAAAAAAATACCTAATATCATTATGATAGCTAATTCTCTATACTTGCTATCTTGTCTATTTTTATAATACTTAAATAGTGACACTATTATTAGTAATAGTAAGAATCCTCCTACTACATATGTTATAGTATTACTCTGATCTATTTTATTTAATAAATATTCATAAGAATAAAATTTCAAACCTATCACTCCTTTTGTTTTACGTGAAACATTTATATTATTCTATTTTTAACTCCTACGCTATTCTATCTTTATCATCTAAAATATTTTTCATAGATAGTTTTGTTGTTTATTTCCATACAATTTTAAAGTTACTTAAATATTTTCTTATCGTATTGTTGTTTAAATGAGTATTCATTTATGAAAATTCTATGTTTTTAATTTTAGCACAGAGCTAAATAGATTGTAAAATTTCACGTGCACTCCACTGATTTCGAAGATATTTTATCATAGCTAAATGATGAATAACTAAATAATTGATATTTTCAGCAAAATAGTAGGGTATTTCTCATAATCTTCATAAAAAGTAGTGAGTGTCATTGTTTCTACTGTTTCTCCCAGTTTTTCTAAGACATAAGAAATACCTTCATTTATATCATTACTAGTCGTCACTTTACTAGTTTTTCCATGTTCCCACTCATTTTTATAGCTTATTCTTTAAAAAACACGACCATCTGCTATTCTCTTCATTACTTGCTATTATTTTTCTAATTTTGTTTTTCTTAGCATTAGCTCGCCTTTTTTATTCTAATAGGCCCATCACTCAATTTATGCTCTTTGTCCCGCATTAATATTCTTATAACCTGCATCGTTCTTCTAAGTGCCTCTAAAGCTGAGAATTCCCATCTCATCGTAGCTTCCATCATAAGTTCAAATGCATCTTTAAAACCTGTTTCTCTTTCTGCACCTCTAGGATCACCTATAAATAGTACATTATTTAGTGAAACTTCGTCTATTATCATTCTTTCAGGCTTGTATCCTATTAATTTGCGAAGAATACCTGCCAAGTATGGATCTATTATATCTTCTTTTTTCAAGTAATCTATATACTCATTTTCCGAATCAAAGATTGGTAACTTAATATTCCCGTGAACTAGATAATCTTTCTCTTCTGTTACTCTTACAACATCAATCACTCCAAACTCATCGAATTTAATGTAATCGATAGAATATTTTGTGTCCCATTCATTTACATCTTCTATATAAAATTTTGGTCCCATAAATTACCTCTTTTCTTAAAATTAATACAGGAACAACTTAAACCCATAATCTCATAGAAATTTATTTTTATTAAGTCACCCCCGCTAATTTTATTTTTTAATAAGTATTTTTAATCATTAAGCATGATTTTAAATAAGATATTACTTTTGTCAGTCATGCTAAAGATAAAAATATACGTCATGGTTTATCCACAACGCATATTATATTTTACAACAAATTGTCTTTTAATACAAGCTCTACAGGACAATGATCACTACCAAATATTTCATTGTGAATAGCAGCACTTTCTAAGTACTCTTCTAAATCACGACTTACTAAGAAGTAATCAATTCTCCATCCTGCATTATTTTTACGTGCGTTAAAACGATAACTCCACCAAGAGTAGGCACCTGTTAAGTCTGGATTATAATATCTAAATGTATCGATAAAGCCAGCATCTAATAACTTCGTGAATTTTTCTCTTTCTTCTGGTGTGAATCCTGCATTTTTCGTGTTTGATTTCGGATTTTTTAGATCTATTTCTGTATGTGCAACATTTAAATCTCCACAAACAACAACACCTTTTGTTTTATTTAATTCTAATAAATAGTTTTTAAAATCTTCTTCCCAACTCATACGGTATTCTAATCTCTTAAGCTCACTACCTGAATTTGGCGTATACACTGTAATAAAGAAGAATTTATCATATTCTAGAGTAATTACACGACCTTCTGTATCATGTTCTTCAATTCCTATTCCATAAGTTACATTTAATGGCTCGTGTTTAGTATATATCGCAGTTCCTGAGTATCCTTTACGCTCAGCATAGTTAAAATAGCTATAATACCCCTCGAATTGTAAATCTAATTGTCCTGCCTGCATCTTCGTCTCTTGTAAACAGAAGAAATCAGCATCTAATTGTTTAAAATCTTCTTCAAAATTTTTACCAACGATCGCTCTTAGACCATTGACATTAAAACTTATACATTTCATTTCGTTCTCCTTTTTGTTTCATGTTTCATGTGAAACATTTTATTTTCCTAGACAGAATCTACTGAATAATTCATTTATCAGTTCATCACCAGAGTTTTCTCCGATAACTTCTCCTAATAGATTGAATGTATTCGTATAGTCTATAAGTACCATATCCACTTCAAGACCCATCTCTGCTGCTCCGATAGCATCATTTAAGCTTGTTAAAGCACGTTGAATAAGGTTGATTTGACGTGTGTTTGATAAGTACGTCGCATCTTTTGGACGAGCAGCTCCACCAAAGAATAAATCTCTAATGTTTTTCTCTAGTTCATCTATTCCTTTATATGTTGTCATAGATGTTTTTATAATAGGGTGGTTGTATGCTAATTTTTCAACTTCAGCAATATCAATTTTCGTCTCTAAATCTAGTTTGTTTAATATTACTATAGTTGTTTTTCCTTCAGTTAACTTTAATAATTCTTTATCATCTTCAGTTAATTCTTCACTACTGTTTAATAAAAATAATACTAAATCGGCTTTTTCTAAAGCTTCTTTACTACGTTTTACCCCGATTTGTTCCACGATATCATCTGTTTCACGAATACCAGCCGTATCTATTAATTTAATCGGTACTCCTTTAATGTTTACATACTCTTCTAGAACGTCACGAGTTGTTCCAGCAATATCTGTTACGATAGCTTTATTTTCTTGTAGTAGGTTATTTAACAGTGAGCTCTTACCAACGTTAGGTCGTCCGATAATAGCTGTGTTTATACCTTCTTTAATAATTTTCCCTTGTTTTGATGTTTCTAGTAAACTCTCTAAACTATTTCTTATACTTGTTGATTTTTCAAGAATAGTTTTTGTCGTTTCTATTTCTAAATCATCATATTCAGGGTAGTCGATATTTACCTCAACAACTGTTAGTATATCCAAAATTTCAGCTCGTAGACGTTTAATAAGCGTCGATAAACGTCCTTGCATTTGGTTGTTAGCTATTTGACTAGCCTCATCTGTTTTACTCTTAATAAAGTCGATTACAGCCTCTGCTTGCGTTAAATCGATACGACCATTTAAGAAGGCACGTTTTGTAAATTCACCTGGTTCAGCCATTCTAGCTCCATGTTCTAAGCAAAGTGCAAGTACTTTTTGAATCGTTACAATACCACCGTGACAGTTGATTTCTATAACATCTTCTGTAGTATATGTACGAGGACCTACCATTTTCACAAGCATAATTTCTTCGATTTTCTCATTCGTAGCTGGATCAACTACATTTCCATAATTTATGGTGTGACTAGCTAGACTTTCTACAGTTTTTCCTTTTGGTAATCTAACTATTTTTTCAGCAATGCTAAATGCTTCGTCACCACTAAGTCTAACAATACCTATAGCTCCTTCTCCTAGAGCTGTCGATATAGCGCAAATTGTTTCACTCATTGTTCAAACTCCTTTTAAATTTTTATATTAATAAAAAATTCATATCCTATTTATTATACACTATTCCTTTGAATTTTTCTCTATATACGACCGAGTTACATTTTATATACTTTTTTTTAATAATAGGTTAGGGGGGGATAAACAAAAAAGGCTCATCAAAAAATCGGACTGATGGAAAAAATCAGTCCGATTAAGATTGTTGAGTTTAGTTCGTTCAAACAAATAGAATGCTTGCAATCAGCATAAAAAACCAGCAACTTTTTTATGAAGTTTCTGGTTTTGTTTATATAATTTTTATAAAGAAGTAATAAAAGTTATACCACCTAATATCACTCCCGCTGCATTGGGAATGATAAGGATCCAGTCTTTTTTAGGTTCTTTTGTCCAACCATAGATTACCCAAATTAAACAAGAAACTGCTGCAAATAGTGGTTGGAATGGTTGAGCTTTTTCTCCTTGTAAGTTAGCGATAATTTGTGGAATATATGCAATAAAAACAAGAATCCCAATAAAAGCTCCAATAGATCCAACAAAGCGATTAATTTTTTGTTTAGACATATAATATACCTCCTAAGGTCTCATTATATCAGAAGAGAAAAGATACTGTCAATAATTATGTTAAACACAAAATATTATACACTAGCAAAAAAAAAAGGATTCCTGAGCTTTAAGCTCATGACTCTTCTCATCAGTCCTAAATTTTGTAGAACCACAAAAAATAAGTAGCTGGATAAATCTCCAAACTACTTATTCTTTATTATTTTATTGAAAAGGGGACTTCCCCCAAAAGACCTAAATTTTAACAAAGTGTATATGAAAACTCATAGACGCAGTGGTTTATTGATATCTAAATGCGCTTTAGAAAAGCTTTTTAGATATCTAATAAACTGTGCGAGGGTGACTCGACAAAATCGATTTCTCCGAAATCACGATTTTTGAGTCACTCCTTCTATTTCATAAGTTCTATTTCTGAAATCGCAAATTCCAAATCATCTAAATCATACTCTTTTGGCAGTACACCGCATGCTCCATTAGCAAATGCCTGTCTTTTATATACGGGTACTTCACCAACACTACTGCAGATAAGCACTTTTGCATCAGGAAACTTTGTACAAATTTCCTTCGTCGCCTCTAAACCATCCATTATCGGCATACAAATATCCATCGTCACGAAATCTGGTTTTAACCTTCTATACATTCTCACAGCTTGTTCGCCATTTTCTGCAAAATGACACTTATATCCTGCACGACTAGCAATTTCTGCTCCACGACTTCTATAATATGAACTATCATCAACTATTAATACTGACTTCATTAGGCCTCCTATTTAGCTGTAATAACTAAATATCTATGTGGCTCTTCACCACGTGATTCTGTTTCAACATTTTTAATTCCTGTTAAGGCATTGTGAATAATTTTTCTTTCAATGCTTGTCATTGGTTCTAATTCTACAGGTTTTCCAATTTTTTTAGATTTTTTAGCTAAGTTTAACGCTAATTCTTCTAATGTTTTCTTACGATTTTCTCTATAATCATCACAATCAACTTCTATTCTGAAGTAGTGTGAGCTGAATTTTTTAGCATAGTTATTAACTAAAAATTGTAAACTGTTTAAAGTGATTCCACGTTTACCAATTATTAAACTAGTATTTTCTTCTGTTTTAATATTTAAAGTAAAATGACGATTACCATCTTCTCTAAAATCTACAGTCGCATCAGGATATCCCATTGCAACAACAATATTTTGTAGATAATTTACAATACGATCTTGATTTTTTACGATGTAATCTTCTCTTTTAGCTTTTTTAACCTGTTCTTCATTTTGTTCAGCTTCTACAACAGGTTCTTCTTCTTCTGCTGGTTTTGTTTCTTCAGTATGAACATCTTGTTCAACCACTTTTTCTACAACAACTTCTTCTTGTTCTATTGTTTTAACTTCAACTTCTTGCTCTTTTTCTGCTACTTTCTCAACTTCAACTACTTCTACAGTAGCTTTAGCTAATTCAACAGCATCTTCCTTATTATAATCTTCATCTAATGGAACTAATTTTACTTTTGCTTCTTTTTTAAATAAACCGAAAATACCTGCGCTCCCACCTTCGATTACTTCAATTTTTACTGCGTCTTCTGTTAAAGCTAGGTCTTTTAATCCTTTTTTTATAGCTTCATCTACAGTAACTCCAACATAATAATATTCTTTTTCCATTCTTAACTCCTCTTCGCTTTCATAAGTTTTGATCTTTTTAAAACATGATCGATGCTGCTGCCGAACTCTAAGAATGGCATATCTTTAGCACCTGGTCTTACTATCACTATAATATCATAGTTTTTAACAAGTTCTTTTCTTGTTTTAAAAGTTTCTCGTATGTATCTTTTTATTTTATTACGTTCAAAGGCTTTTCCTAATTTTTTACTAACAGAAATCCCCAAACGCATATGGTCTAAATTATTTTTTTGATAATAAATAACAAACTGTCTATTCGCAAAAGATTGTTTTTTTCTAATAATATTATCAAAATCTTGACTTCTTTTTACTCTATATTCTTTTTTCATTTTAAAACCTTTCTTAACACTAATATTTTAACAGTTTATTTAACTTTTTACAACTATCTTTCTTATTTTTTAGGACTGTCTAATAAAAAAAGGGTACCACTTTCGCGATACCCTCAGTGCAAACATTAAGCTGAAAGAACTTTTCTTCCTTTAGCTCTACGTCTTGCTAATACATTTCTTCCGTTTTTAGTGCTCATTCTAGCTCTAAATCCGTGTACTTTTGAATGTTTTCTTTTATTTGGTTGATACGTACGTTTCATTTTGTCCTCCTCGAGTTTTCTTTTCTTTACTTAGATAGATGTAATAACTGAATTAGTTTAACATATCTAAAATAATTTATCAAGTAAAAACCTCATTTTTTCTAAAAAAAATCTAGACAGGCGCAAATATGCGATAAAATGGGAGTGACTCAAAAATCGTGATTTCGTAGAAATCGATTTTGTCGAGTCATCCCCGCACAGTTTATTAGATATCTAAAAAGCTTTTATAAAGCGAATTTAGATATCAATAAATTACTGCGTCTATGAGTTTTTTTATGAACTTTTAAGAATTTTAGAACTTTTGGATAAACACCGATTAAAATTCTTATTTCTTTCATTATAGATAAAAATAATACTCCATGTACTAATAGATAATATTGTTAATAAGCTGTTAATTTTTATTTTACAGTATAAGAAAATATTTAAGTATCTCTTTTGAAGATTTTTTCACAATTTATTATAAGTTATCCACATATCTTTGTGAATAACTTTATTAACATATAGAAAATATTTTCTTTTTTCTTAAGTTTTTAACAGATTTATAAAGTTATTCACAATTTCACATTTAAAAGTTATTCACAGCTGTTAATTGTGTGTGAAAAACTCTTTCAGTATATTTATATCAATCATAAAAGGTGTTAATAACCTTTTAAATTATCTTGATTATTTATTTTATTTTTTTTCTTTTTAACATATTCACAACTTTTTTCTAATCTTTTTTTCACATAGTTAATAACTTCTGTTAACAACTTGTGAATAACTTATATTTTATTTTATTAACAATCTATGTTATAATTATTTATATATTTTTTTAAGGAGGTATTTCATTGAGTAATTCTAATTTCTTATGGGAAATAATTCTTCGTGAACTAAAGAGTACCGTTGATCCTCATGTATTTGATACTTGGTTTTCTGGTGCTTCTATAGATAACGTCGATTTTATGAAAAAATCAATAGTTATTACTAGTAAAGAAGCTCTTATTTCTCAATTTATTCAAGGTGCTTATGATCAAAAATTAAAAGAAATACTAAAGAAAAATACTGGATTTGATTTTAATATAGACTATACTTCCCTTGACACTGATATTCCTCTAATTACACCTCATGTTGTTGATGAGAAGCCAGCAGCTGAAAATCTAATTAGACAGAACTTTCTTCAAGGTGATAAACCTTCTGGGGCTCAACATTTTTACCAAAAACAAACTTTTCCTCTAGAAGATTATAAACATCCTGTCCCTAATAAAAATATTACAGCGAGTAAAAAGAATCCTACGCTTAATAAAAACTACACTTTTGAAAATTTCGTAGTAGGGGAAGGTAATGCTTTTACACATAATATAGCATGGAATGTTGCAGTTTCTCCTGGTGGTATCTATAACCCTCTATTTATTTACGGAGGAGTTGGATTAGGAAAAACTCACTTACTTCACGCTATTGGTAATGAAATGGAAGCTAATTTTCCTGATTTTAAAATTGAATGTATTTCATCTGAGAAGTTTTTAAATGAATTTCTTGCTTCTATTAAACCGATGAAAGATAAAAACAACTATACTAATGCAGATGAAGACTTTAGAAGAAAATATCGCGATGTTGATGCTCTTTTAATCGATGATATTCAATTCTTATCAGGTAAAACTGAAACACAAAATGCATTTTTCCATACATTTAACGAGCTTCAAATGAATCAGAAACAAATCGTCCTTATTAGTGATCGCTCTCCATCTCAACTTAATGATTTGGAAGATAGATTAGTTACTAGATTCAGTCAGGGGATAACTGCGGACATTACACCACCTGACTTCGAAACACGTATGGCCATTATTAAATTCAAATGTGAACAGTTCGATATTAAACTAGATGAAGAGACACTTACTTATATTTCTAGTAATGTATCATCTAATATAAGAGAGCTTGAAGGTGTTCTTAAACGTATTAAGTTCACAGCAACTTCTAAACATGAACAACCTTCACTTAGTATTGCCGAGGAAATACTAAAAAGCGCGAAAACTTCACCTAGAAAAAATATCTCACCTGACAACATTATTAATGTTTGTGCAGACTTCTATAAAATCAAGGTTGATGATATTCTTTCATCTTCTCGTAAAAAAGAAGTCGTACAGGTTAGAAATATAGCTATCTACTTATGTAGGGAACTTACTACATTATCATTTCCTTCTATAGGTGATTGTTTTAATAAAGATCATACTTCTATTCTTTATTCATTCAATAAAATAGCAAAACTAAGTAAAGATGAAAATCCTGAGATTTTTGAAGATATAGAAGTAATAAAAGAACGTTTAGGAAAAATATAAGAGGCTGTTAAAATCTACTAAAGATATTACTATGTTTTTTCACAAGTTATTAACAAGGAAAAATTCATTATTTTTGAGTATTCTTTAGTTTTCCACAGTTTTTACAGGCCTTATTATTATTATTTTATTAAATATATATTATATATAAGGAGAAAAAATGAAATTTACTATAACTAAATCAAATTTTCTTGATGGTTTAAATCACGTATCAAGAGTTATTGCCCCTAATTCTCTTTTTGAAATTCTAAAAGGAATTAAAATAGAATTAGAAAAAGATAAACTTATATTAAAAGCAAGTGATTCTTTAGTATCTGTAGAATATTCTGTAGATAGTTACGAAGATGATAAAGAAGTTATTACTATAGAAGACGAAGGACAAGTAGTATTACCTTCTCGTAATTTTATAGAAATAATTAGAAAAGCACCAACAGATTTAATAGAGATAGAAACAATTGGTAACAATATTTTAGTTAAATCAGGTAAAAGTGAATTTAACGTAAAAGGATATGATGCAAATGATTATCCAGAATTCCCAGTTATCTCTAAAGAAAACAGTCTTAAATTAGAAGCTAATGTTTTTAATGATATTATTAAAGAAACAGTATTCTGTACTGCACCTAACGATCAAAGACCTATTCTTGAGGGGGTTAACTTCTCATTAAGTAACAAAATCTTAACAGCTACTGCAACTGACTCATATCGTCTAAGTAGAAGACAAGTTACACTAAATGATGAAGATAGTAATAAAGAGTTTAACTTAATTATTCCTAGAAAAGCTCTGACTTACTTCCAAAGAATGATTGAAAATGGAAAAGATCAAGTAGAAATCTTCTATGAAAATAATAGAATAGTTCTTTACTACCAAAATGTAGTTTATACAGTATTATTAATTAGCGGAAACTATCCAAATACTAATAAACTTATTCCTACTGTTTTTGAATGTACATTCGTAGCGAACAGTAGAGAATTCTTTAGTGCAGTTGATAGGGTTGCATTAATGAGTAGAGAAGATAAAGATGATATTATTAAATTAGTAGTAACTGATAATCTATTAGAAGTTTCTTCTCAGTCTAAAGAGTTAGGAAGTGCTGTAGAGGAATTAAAAGTTTCTTCTACATTAGAAGATGAAAAATTCGAAATTTCTGTATCTGGCAAATATCTAAAAGACGCGGTATCTGCGGTTGCTGCGGAAGAAATTATCGTTAAGTTCTCAGGTGAGCTAACAGCGTTTATTATTCAACCAAGTGATTACCACAGAGAAATTATTGAATTAATTTTACCAGTAAGAACTTACTAATAATAAATAGGGTAAGCGGATTGAAATAAAAAGATCCGTAAAATCAATTATTAAATTTAAAACGTAATGGTTTATAGATAAGGGGATGACCCAAAAGTACTAAATTTAAAAAAAAGTTTACAAGAAAACTCATAGACGCAGTGGTTTATTGATATCTAAATGCGCTTTAGAAAAGCTTTTTAGATATCTAATAAACTGTGCGGGGATGGCTCGACAAAATCGATTTCTACGAAATTATGATTTTTGAGTCACTCCCAATAATTTTTAGAATATCTATTAACTATACGGGGGTGACTTTGTAAATATGATTTATATAAAATCAGTATTTTTGAGTTACTCCCTTTTCAAGGTTAAATTTAGGAGGAACAATGACAAAGAAAAAAACTAGCATATTAATTTTATTAGGTGTTATCTTTTTAGGACTTATTCTTAGAACACCTATTACAGCAGTAGGAGCAATCGTTGGACCATTAAAGTCTATCTTAGATATTAACAACACGGTTGCTGGATTTATCACAACAATACCATTAATTGCATTTGCAATATTCAGTCCAATGGTAGCAAAATTATCAAATAAAGTAGGCTTAGAAAAGACGATATTATTAGCTGCAGTTATTATAACTGTAGGTTTAGGTTTTAGATTTTACATTAATACTTATGTATTCTTCCTTACGACATTTATCGTAGGAGTAGGAATAACAGTAGGTAATGTATTATTACCAGGATTAGTTAAGAAATACTACCCAGAAAAACTAGGAGTTATGACTGGTTTTTATGCAGTTGTTATGAATGTAGGGGCTGCGTTTGCTGCTGGGGTAAGTTATCCACTATTAAGTACAAATATAGGTGGAGAGAAATTCTCAACTGGACTTGCGGTTAATATTTGGATTGTTATTGCGATTATCAATATCTTTATCTACGCAGCTATGTCAAAAAATAACGTAGTAAGTGATGTTAAAGATACTCATGAAAAAGTCCATGGATACTTTAAACATTCTAAAATGTGGACGATTATGTTGAGTATGGGATTACAATCTGCATTATTCTATTGTAGTGTTTCATGGTTTGCTGAAATTATGATTAGTAAAGATTTCTCACCTGAAACAGCAGGACTATTATTATCAATTAGTCAATTCGCTCAATTTCCATCTACTTTTATAGTACCGATTTTAGCTGATAAATTACATAATAAATTAATTATTCCTACAGTAATTACGATTGGATATATCGTGTCACTTGTTGGAATGCTTTCGACAAGTGGAAACTTCGTATTAATGCTAACATTTATAGTTATCTTCGCGTTAGCTGGAGGAGGATCATTCTCATATGTTATGTATCTATTCTCAGCTAAATCAAGAAATGAAAGTGAAGCGGCAGATATCTCAGGTTTAGCACAATCAGGGGGATACTTGTTAGCGGCAATATTCCCACCATTATTAGGATATATCAGAGATATCTCTGATTGGAATAAAGCGCTATATGTATTAATAGCGACGTCAGCTGTATTACTAGTGACATTAATTCACTGTAGTTCAAAAGGAAATATTATAGAAAAATAATAAATAAGAGTAACTAACTAGCTATTTCTCTGAAAATAGTATAGATTAGTTACTCCTTTTTTATAATATCAAGTTTTCATAAAGAAAAGTTTAAAGAAACAAAAATAAGTATATGAATAATACAGAAAGAAGAAGTAATTGATATAATATATAATATGTTAATCTATTATAAATACAGTTTAGAGAAAAATAATAGTACAAGAATAAGAATTTTAATAAAAAATTAAGGTGCTTAAAAAAAAATTAAAATAAAATTGAAAAATTATCTTATAATATTAGTTATAAGTAAAAATTAAGAATAAAATAAGAAAACGTTTTAACTAATATTGAAATAATACATAATAAATTGTAAAAAATATATGAAAATTTGTTTAGATTAATAACAAGATTGTATAATTTAAAGTAATAAAAACACTTTCTTTTTTTACAATAATATGATATAATTCTAGAGGAAATGAGATATTTATACTTTAATTTAAATATTATAGTATTTTGTTTCATAAATATAAAATAGTAAAAATAATTACTTTAAAATATCTAAAATTATATATAATATATGGAGGTTTTCTTATGAAAGCGAAAAATAGAAAAGTTGTTTTAATAGGAGCAGGAATGGTAGGGATGAGCTTTGCTTATCAATTATATTCAAGCGGACTTTGTGAAGAACTAGGATTAATTGACTTCTTCGCTGAAAAAGCAGAAGGTGAAGCAATGGACCTTAACCACGGTGGAGCTTTAGTACCACCTATTAAAGTAACTTCAGGTGGATACGAACAATGTGCTGATGCAGACGTAATCGTAATCGCTGGAGGTCTTCCACAAAAACCAGGTGAAACTCGTCTTGACTTAGTTGACAAAAACATGAAAGTAGTTAAAGATATGTCTGAGCAAATCGTAGCTTCAGGATTTGATGGAGTTATCGTTATCGCATCTAACCCAGTAGACGTATTAACTAACGCTTTACAAAAATTCACTGGATTCCCAAGAAACAAAATCGTTGGATCAGGAACTACTCTTGACTCTTCAAGATTCCGTTACATCTTAGGAGAAAAATTAGGATTAGCACCAAGCAGTGTTCGTGGATATATCATTGGGGAACACGGAGACACTCAACTTGCTGCATGGAGTAACGTAAATGTTTACGGAAAACAATTCGACAGATTCTTAGAAACTTCTAAATACACTAAAGAAGACTTCGCTGATGTAGAAGAAAAAGTTATGCGTGCTGCATACGAAGTAATTAATCGTAAACGTGCTACTTACTACGCAATCGGACTTGCATTATTCACAATCGTAAAAGCTATCTTACGTGACGAAAACGTGGAATTAGCAGTAAGTGGATACTGTGATGGACACTACGGAATCGACGGATTATACATCGGAACTCCAGCTATCGTTGGACGCGAAGGTGTTCGTGAAGTGGTAGAATTAGACTTAACTGAAGAAGAAACAGCTAAAATGCAACATTCAGCTAAAGTTCTAAAAGAAACTTTAGAAAAAGCATACGCAGCTTTAGAAGCTTAATTCAATTAAAAAATTATAGAAGAATTAGATTCAAATCTTTAATTTAAAGAAGAATTTAATTCTTCTTTTTTTTGTAAAACTTAAGTAAAGGAAATACTATATTTATAAATAAGTAAACGTTTTTTGAAAATAAAAAAATATGAATAATTTTGTTTTCAAGTACTAGACTTATATTAAAAAATTTGTTACAATATAAAAGGATGAAAAGGTTTTAAAAGTTATCAAAATAAATAAACAATAAAAAATAGAGGAGATAGACTATGACAATAACGATATATGACGTAGCAAAAGAAGCAAAAGTATCGATGGCAACTGTATCTAGGGTTGTTAACAATAACCCTAATGTAAAAGAAGATACAAGACTACGTGTCCAAGAGGTTATTAAGAAATTAAGATATACACCTAACGCTGTTGCCAGAGGACTTGCTAGTAAGAAAACAACAACAATCGGTATAGTATTACCAGATATAGCAGACTTATCTTCTGCAGAAATAGTAAGTGGTATTGAATCAGTAGCTAATATGTATAAATACAATATCATTTTAGCAAATTCATGTGATGATCAAGAAATCGAAAAAAATATTTTTGCTTCATTCGTAAGTAAACAAGTGGATGGAATCATCTATTTAGGACACTCATTATCAGATAGTTCTAAAAATTATTTACAAGACATTCAAATACCAGTAGTACTAGCTGGGAATTTAGGAACAGATTCTGAGTTTTATTCAGTAAATATTGATTATGAAAAAGCAACATATGATATTACGAAAGAATTTTTATCAAAAGGTACTAAGAATATCTCATTAATAATAGATAAATACGAAAGTCAAAAAACTCAAAGATTAATCAAAGGTTACAAAGATGCCCTAGCATCAGCAAAAGTTGAATTTAAACCTCAAAATATAATTGATGGATATAGAACATATAAAGAAAGTAATAAACTATATAAAGCTGTTAGTAATATTGAAGCAGAAGTTGTAATTACAATGTTCGATGAAGTAGCTTTAGCAACTATGCAACAAGCACTAGATCTTGGAATGAGTATCCCAGGTGATTTACAAATTCTTTCATTAGAAAATACAAAACTAATAAATATGACAAGACCAAAAATTTCATCTGTATTCCAACCAATTTTTGATATAGGTGCAGTTTCTATGCGTGTCTTAACTAAGATTATCGATATAGAAAAAGCAAAACGTAAAGGTGAAGAAATTGATGAAGAAGAGTTAGCAGAATTAAAAGCTCAAGAAAAAGAGATGAATTTACCTTATAGAATAGTTCATAGACAAACAACAAAATAAAAAATAAAAAACACTATTTTATAGAAGAAAAAGTTTAGAAATAGAAAAAATGAAATTTTCTAAACTTTTTTTTCATTTTCTATTGACATAATGTATAAGTGATGATAGAATAATAAAAGTCTTCTGATAGAGAAGCCGAACAATCAAACATTAATTAAAAAGAAATGTTAAGAAATTTAAAAATAACTCTTGACAAAACAAAACAATAATGTTAAACTAATAAAGTCTTAAAACGAAGCGCTGCTTCAAAAAAAACTTTTAAAAAAATAAAAAAAGTTCTTGACAAAGACATCTAAAAATGATAAAATAATTTAAGTGTTGAAGAAACATTTAAGATTAAAAATTAAATAACGCGGGTGTAGTTTAGTGGTAAAACCTCAGTCTTCCAAACTGATGTTGTGAGTTCGATTCTCATCACCCGCTCCATT
>NZ_KQ959916.1 GCF_001553035.1 Gemella haemolysans | reverse complement strand
ATTCGAAAGAACAAGATTCCCATCTTCCAATATAGTTCGAAATGTTGATTCATACTTCAAACTATATTCTATAGCTTTTCCTAATTTACTACCCGGTAGTACCGAATGCTCGCGACACCAATCAAAAAATTCATCCATAATTGGTTTCATTTCTTCTTGTCGTTTTTGATATCTCTCTTCTACTGGTAAGCAATCCCATTCCTGTTCCAATTGAAATAGTCGGTTACAATAGTTCAATCCTTCTGCACTTAAAGAGGTTTTACTATTCTTAGGATTTGCTTCGAAAAATTTTCTTCGTACATGTGCCCAACACCCTACTAACTTGGTATTTTTTGCTTGGCGATAAGCTCCCCACATATCACAATGAATATAGCCTGAATAATCCCCTAAGACTTCTTTTACTACTTCACCACTTCGACTTTTATCGTGATGATACAGCGTAATCCCTGCTTTTTCTTGTTTTCCTGATAAGAATGTCCAGTAATAGGTAAGTGGAGTATCGTTTTCTAACACCCGGTAACTTGTTTCGTCAGCGTGAATATAGCTTTGTTTTAATAATGTTTCTCTCAATAGGTTGTATAATGGTTTGAAATAATACTCACTGACTCTTATATGCCAATTTGTCAGTTCTTTTCTCGTAATTGGCAGTCCCATCTTGTTCCAGTCAGCTTCTTGTCGATAGTTCGGCACTTTTAATTGATACTTCTGATAAATTGTATGTGCAATAATAGTACTTGATCCTAAGCTATGATTTAAAGGAGCTTTTGGAACGGGCGCTTTAATGATTTTATCATTAGTTCCGTTTTCACTACAATGGGGACATTTGTAAGAATGTTGAATATGATCTACACGTTTTAATTGAGCTGGAATAAAAACTAACTCTTTTCGCTTTACACATGACCCAATTTCTTTTAAAGTGTGCTGACATTCTGGGCATACGCAATCTTCTCCCAACAATTTGTGATGAACCAATTCTGGTGTAAATTGTTCTAAGATATCTTGACGTTTACCTTGTGCTTTTTTTCTTGTATAAGTAATAGTTTCTACTTCTACATCCGTTTCTGATGTTTCTTCTTGAGTTATTTCTTCCATATCAAACAAACTTATTTGATTTGGATTTCCTTTTGTTTTTTCTGAAGATTTACCAAATAATTTTTTCTTGAAAAATTCTAACTGTTCTTTAAGAAGGTGATTTTCATGTTCTAACAGTTCAACAGTTTTATTAAATTTTATTTTATCTTCTTCGTATTGATTTGAAATTTTTTTAAATTCACTTAATACTTTTTCAAGTGTCACTGTTTCATTAGAAATCATAAAAAATACCTCCTCTTTTATGTGATTCTATTATACTATAAAAGGGTAATATTTTCAGTAAAAACATCGACGGTTAGTATCTTTTATTTTTGGATAAATGGAAAATCCTTTTAATAACCATTCTACTTGTTCATCAGATAATTCTTTAACTTCTTTTTCATTAGAAGGCCAAATTAACTTTCCGTTTTCGAATCGTTTGTAGAGTAGCCAAAAACCTTCTCCATCCCAATAGAGTGCTTTAAATCTATCTTTTTTTCCTCCACAAAATAGAAATACTTGTCCTGAAAAAGGATCTAAGTGGTAATGATGTTGAATCCAATAAGCGAGAGAATCAATACCTTGACGCATATCAGTTTTACCACAAACAATAGACACTTGTCCTAACTTATTTAACGGTATTGACATGATGCATCACTAGCTCCAATATCAATTTTAATTGTTCTTTGTCAAGGGAATCGTAAAGCACCCATTCCATTTTCCCCTTACGGAGCTTCAGTATAATCGCATTAGATTTCCCTTCTTTTTTTGATGAATAGTCAACGTCTAATGGTACAATTTGTTTTGACATTTTGTTTTCCTCCATTCCTTCTTTTATATTTTTATTATAAAGGAAGTTA
>NZ_KQ959915.1 GCF_001553035.1 Gemella haemolysans | reverse complement strand
AGGAGCATCTTGGCCATTAGAAGCGACAGGTCTGTTGAATTCAGGAACATTATTACTTGAATTATTATCAGGTTTATTATCTGGAGTAGGTTTATCTTCAGGTTTGTTATTTCCTGGGACAGTTTCTTTATCATTTTTATGTTTAGTATACTCTTCTAATGCTTTATCTATGTTAGATTTTTCTTCTAAAATTTTATCTATAGATTTTTCTTCATCATATACTTTTTGAGCTTTTTCAGTAGCTTCTTTTAGTTTAGCGTGTGCTTCTTTATTAATTCCTTCTTTATCTTTATCATCGTTAACTAGGATTTTAGCTGTTTCTAAAGGTAAAAGAAGGTTTGCTCTTTCAGTAGCAAGTTTTTTAGCAACTTCATCAGTGCTTTCAACAGGCTTGTTTGCCTCATCATTACTTGGAGTGTCAACTTTGTCGTTAGGTTTGTTAACTTCGCTGTTAGCTGGAGTATCAACTTTGTCGTTAGGTTTGTTAGTCTCATTATTAGATGTCTGAGTGTTGTCACTTGGTTTATTTACTTCAGGAGCAGGTGTTTCTTTTAATTTGTTGACTGCATCTTCGATTTCTTTTAATAAACTAGAACGAGTGTCTTCTAGATTTCTTGTTTCTTTAGCTTTGTTTATGAATTCAGTTGCTTTAGTAATAGCTGTAGTTAAATTGTTTTTAGACTCATCTGAATAGTTACTTGCAGCTAGTTTGTCTTGAGCTGATTTAATAGCTGTATCTAGTTTTGAAGTATCATATCTAAGGAGGTTATAGTATCTTTGAACATCGTTAAATAATTTCAAGATTTCATTAGATTTAGGGTTGTTGTGCACTAAATCTTCTAGTTTATCTATTTTTCCTTGAAGATAGTTATCTACAGCGTTGATGCTTTCTTCACTATAGTTTTTGCTATCTTTATCAGAATTGAAGTTTGCTACAGCTTCAGCGTTTGAAGTTCTTAGCTGAATAAGTAAATCATATTGATTTTTTAAATCTGATAGTTCAGTAAATGCAGTAGAAATTTCTTCTGTGCTGGCAATATTATTTTTCAGTACATTTTGTGCAGCGTTGATTTTGTTACCGAAGTTTTTAATTACTGCCATGTCTTGCGTCACATTCGCATTTTTAAATACATTATTCCAACTATCATAGTATTTACTTGTTGTAGCTTCGAATAGTGCATTTAGTTGTTTTTTATCTGCAGTGATAACAGCATTTTCTTTAGGGTATTTTACAGATAATACAGCTATATTTTCATGTTTATCAGTACCAAATAGTGTACTACTTGCAAAAGTGTTAAGTTTTATTGTAGATGGTTTTCCTTCAATCGGTATTCTAATTTTTGAAGGATATTTATAAGAATTAGTTACATTATTGTAAGTAACGTCGGCAGTATCTTCTTTTAGAACCTGAACATCTTTTTCAGTATTGCCATCGAAGTATGTAAGTTTACTCATAACGGCAACATTAGTTGTTCCATTATTCATAGGGATAAGATCTAATTCTAAATAATTTTTTCCGTTTTCAGTTACTAGATACATATTTTTAATTATTCCATTAGCCATAGAAGGGCTAGTTAAATCTTGTTTTAATAATGATCCATCTAATTGAACTTTATTATTAGAATCTGTAGAAGGAGATTCCGATGGGTTACTTGGTTTATTTTGAGTTGAATCAGCAGAATTATTAAATGCATTTACAGCATTGTTAAGTTTATTTAATTCAGCTAGTAATGCTTCTTCGGTAGAAGAATCATTATTTAATAATTCTTTAGCTTTTGATAGTTCATTAGTTAAAGTAACAAAGGCTGCTGGGTCTTTTTTACCTTGTTTTATTAACTCAACTTCAGCTATTTTATTCTTAAGTTGCTCTTTGGCTGAAACTTGTTCTGCTCCAGAGTTTTGAGAATCATTTAAGTCTTCTATAGCGAATTTGAATTGTTCTTTGTAGTAATCTGTTAGATCGGTATTTATTTGATCATCAGTGTCGTTTGATTCAGGAGTTAGTTTGGCGTTAGCGACATACGCTTTTGCTTCATCAATTAATTGTTTAAGTTTAAGTTTTGATTGAGTAATTTTGTTGGAATTGTTGTAAGCTTCTTCAGCTTTTTTAATTTCTCCTGAAAGTTCATCAGTATTGATGCGAAGATAGTCTCCAAGATGTTGAACTTCTCCTGTTAGTTCATCTAGTTTTTTGTATACTGTTACAGTTCCTTCTTTGTCGAACTCATTTGAGTAAGTTTCTTTTTTACCTTCTATATCGACTGGATCTAGAGAGTTAATTTTACTTTCAACCGCATCTAATTTTTCTTTAATTAAGGCTTTGCTTTCGCTAGTAAAGTGTAAATTGTTCTTCCAATAATTTTCGTACTGATTTTTTGTGTTTTGTAGTGATTTATAAAGGTTAGCTAATGAATCTAATTTAGTTGTTTCATCTAATAGTTTATTTATAATGTTATCTACTTCATCTTTAGTTAGTGAATCGTTATTTAAAAGTTGTTGAGCCTTAGTAATTAATTGATTAAATGAAGTTTTGAATTCTGGTTTTAAATCTTTGTAGTTATCTTGTACTGAATTGCTTGTATAGTAATTAATTTTATCTCTTAACGAAGCTTTCAGAGGTGATTCTTTTTTAGTTTCCAGTTTTGTAGAGTAATCGATATATAAGTCTGTTGGTTTTGTAAAATTATCGATTCCATTTTTTCCTAATGAGAACGAATCTTTAAAATTGAAATTTCCTAAAAGTGCTATTTCAATATTTTTCTTAGTAGCATCAACTGTAAGTTTTAATTTAGTAGGGTAATCACGCCCTCCAATATTTTTTGTCTCTAAAATAACGGCATCGGCATCTGTATTTCCTAGACTGTTATATTTGAAAGTATCTGCTAGAGCGAAGTCGATAGCTCCTCCCATGATTTTAGGTTCTAATGTTAATATTACTTCATTTTTACCGTTTCCTAATTCGTGAACTTCTACATTTTTTATAAGTTCTGTCAAATCACGACTGTATCTTGTTTTTATAGGTTTGTCGCTACCTCTTTCTACGAATTTTGCAGTTACATTATATGGTTCTGCTGGTTTAGTAGTGTTCTCAACAGGTGCGGCAGGAACTGGTTCTCCTTTTTTACCGTCTTTTGTAGTAAGATTGTTGATAGCTTCAGTTAATTGTTTAACAAGGTCTGATGTCTCATTAATTTGAGGATTATAACTGCTTGTTTGGTTAATCCAGTCTTTAGCGTGATTTAAAGCTTGATCAAATTTTTCAAGAGACACGGGTTCGTACTCACTTCTGATTTTTCTGTCAGCGATATTGATTATTCTTTTTAGTTCTGTAGTATTGTATCTTAAGTATGTGAAGTTCGCGTTATCGAAGTCTTTAATTAACTGAACTAGTTCTTTTATGTTTCTTGTATTTTTCAATGAAGGAACACTTTTAATATAATTTCTGTAGTTTTCAATACTTTCTTTAGTGTATGTTTTTTCGTTATAAAGGTCAAAATATTCTAATAGTTTTGCAACTTTAATATCTAGTACTTCTCTTAATGTTGCAATGTCTTCCATTTCATGAATCGGTGTAGAAATTTCATAAAGTTTATCGTAATTAGCGCTATCTGAACGTTTCAATTCTTGTAGTTTTGTTACAGCTTCGCTAATTTTAGCTCTTTGTGAGAAGTCTGCAGCTGTGTCTGAAGTATTCTCTTTTGTTAGTAACCATTCATTAACCTTATTACCACGATCAATCCAATTTTGAATTTTTTCGTTTAATTTTTCTCTATACTTAGGGATAGCTTCGTTACTTTTTTTAGCAGCTGAGTAGTTAATATCTAAAGCAAATGGACCTGTTTGTTGTTTAGCGCCGTTTTTATCAATATAAGTCATATTTGAAACAACCAATTGTTCAGCTTTTAATTCACCAGGAACACTAAAGGCTACGATATGTTGATCTTCAGCAGAAGGACCTAGTTTAACATTTGTATCTAAACCAGAAACTTTATTAACAACAAAGCTTGTAATTTTGCTAACTTTATCAGGGTTAGCAACAAGATTAATTTCTATATCTTGACCTTGTTTGTAGATACCTACTAAAGACTCTTTAAATAGATTTTTAATTTCTTCTTTATTATCTACTACTTTTTTATAAAAATCTTGTTGACCATCGCTAGATACAGTTACCATTGTTGGAGTTTTAAAATCGGTAGTAGTATAAAAACCGTCATCTTTTAAATCATGGTTCACATCAAAGTTATAAAGTTGAATATAATATTTTAAAGTGTTTATTGCATTTTGTGCGGTTTTTTCTGTATATGAATTAGCATCAAGTTTTGCTTTTGCAGCAGCAGCTTCGCTCCACATGTTATACCAAGGGGTAGTGTCAATAACATCATCGGGAACTTGGTGATTTTCAAATGTTACATGGTAATAAGGGAAGTTAGAAGTTTTGTGGAAAAAAGTAGTTCCTAAGTATCTATTTGTGATAGACTGATCGTTAAAAATTTTATTTATTATTTCATTTAGTTCAGCCTTAGTTTGTTGAGTGGCTGCTGTATCTCCGAAATCAGCTTTTGCTATATTGCTATTTGTTGGCCAAGCTTGAGCTGTGATAGAAGATATAGTAAGTGCCAATGCAACACTCATACTTGATTTTAATAATTTATTTGTTTTCATGGAATGTCTCCTTTTGTATATAATGTAATAATTTATTCTAATATTAATTTTTCAAGGTTAATTAAATATAAATCTAGTTTTTTATCTCATTTACATAAAGACTATTAAATCAACCTTTGAAAAATAATAGACACCTATACTATAACATAAAAACGTTTTAAATGAAATAGATTATCAGTATCTTTTATGTGAAAAATAAAATGAAATTTCTTGAATTAATGAAAATTATACTTACTGATTTTAAATAATATTTTAAATTTAGTTTTTTTATTATTTGTAAAAAAGTTAAGAAAATATTTGTATAGACTTATTTATGATTTTTCTTGTTTAAAAAATGTATCTAAAGTAAAAAAATAATTTTTCTTAGTTTATTTTAAATTTTCTTTTTAAAAATTTACTTAATATTTTCTATGTAGTATAATTTTAGAGTAAATATTTTTGTAAGGAGAATATGATGACTAAATTTTATGCGGTAAGAAAAGGTAAAAAGACTGGAATATTTTCAACATGGGATGAGTGTAAAGAGCAGGTTACAGGTTATAAGGGTGCGATATACAAAAGTTTTAAAACTTTAGAAGAAGCAGAAGAGTTCGTAAAAGGTAATGAAGAAAAGATAGAGAATGTGGAAGCAGTTGATGGGGTATATGCATATATAGATGGGAGTTTTGACAGGGTTAATGGTATCTATGGTTCTGGAGTAGTTATTGTAGATGGCAATGAAAGTTATGAATATAAACATGCTGGAAATAGAGAAGATTATGCTCAATTACACAATGTTGCTGGAGAATTAGAGGCAGCCAAATATGTTATGTGGTACGCAGTAGATAGAAAGATTAAAGAGATCACTCTATTTTATGACTATCAAGGAATAGAATCTTGGGCAACTGGAGATTGGCAGGCGAACTTACCTTATACACAGGATTATGTGAAATTTTATAATAAGGTAAAATCAGTAGTGAAGGTAAATTTTGTAAAAGTGAAGGCACATACAGGTGTTGAACTTAATGAGGTTGTTGATAAACTTGCGAAGGATGCAATAGCGGAGTTTAAAAAAGAAAAATAACTAAGAAGTTGATGTTTTGAATTCGGGGTACACATCAAAATCTCAATTTTTGAGTCACTCCCTATAATTAAGTAGACTAAGTCGAAATTAATTATATGTTATAATTATATATGTTCAAAAAACGAATAGGAATAACTGGAAAATAAGAATTTTTAGTTATTCCTGTTTTATTTGCTTTTTAATAAAATTAAGTGTTTAAATATGTTATAATTAATAAAATATAGTTCAATAGATGAAAAAAGGAGGGTGAAAAATGAATGATATGATAAATAATAAGCAAATATTTAATAAAATAGCAAGCCTTATTTACAGAGATAAAAAACGCATAATAATTGCACTAATAGTTTCTATTGCATCTTATTATTTTTCGTTATACCCAACTGATAGGCTAAGTTATATAGTTGATGGTATAGCGGGAGGAAATATTGATTTTGATGGTGTAGTTAATGAAATTCTAAGAATTGTTTTGGCTGGAATAGCACTGTATATTGTCTATTTCTTTAAAGAATACTATACGTTTATAGGATATGATAAAGTTATTAAAGATATGACCTATGATATTCAATATGATATTTATAGACATACTCCAGTATTTTTTAATAAATTTAGTATTGGAGAAGTTATTAGTAGATCGACGAATGATATTACGAATTATATTGCGCCGCTTTTTGGTTATGGTATTCTATTAATTTTTGATGGAATAATCTACAATTTATTTATAAGTGCTCTTATATTTAACAAATCTAGTTTAATTTATTTATTACTGATTCATATACCATTGATTCTTCAGACTATTTATTTAGTTAGAAGACGTAAGGTACAGGAAAAATATTATAATGAGATGGCGAAAACTATGGATGAAATTACAGAAGAGACTTTAGAAAATGTTAAGGGTATTCGTGTAATTAGAGCCTATAGCTTGCTAGATAAAGTGAGAAATAGTTTTGTAGGAAAACTAAGAAGTTATGCTAGAAGTAATGAAGAATATATGAAAAAAACTCTTGTTTATCAACCACTTAATACAGTATCGTTAGCGGCAAGTTACATTATAGCTGTAGCTGGAGGATTTTACTTTATTAATTTAGGAATGATGACATTAGGAGAGTTGATTTCTGTCTGTGTAGTTATTGGGATGATCCAGTGGCCATATATTGCTTTATCTGAGTTAGTTATTATGATCATAGAGGTTCGTCAAGCTACGAAAAGAGTTTTAGAAATCTCTGATAAAAAGGCTGATGTTAATAATGACTTAGCTGAAAGTAATTTTGAGTTTAATAGTAGTATTGAATTTAAAGAATTTAATTTTAGTTTTGAGGATAATAATCATGTATTAGAAGATATTAATTTTACTATTAATAAAGGTGAAACTATAGGAGTAGTAGGAAAGACTGGTAGTGGGAAAACGACATTTATCAAGCAACTGCTTCGATTATATCCAATAGAAGAAAATACGCTACTTCTTGATGGTAAAGGTATTGAGCGATATTATGACTATTCTGTAAGGGCTAAGATAGGATATGCACCACAAGAATATCAATTGTTCTCAAAATCTATAAAGGAAAATGTTCTTTTTTATCGATATGATTTAGAAGATAAATTAGATGACGTTCTTGAACAAGCTGATATTAAAAAGGATATTAGTAGATTTAAAGATGGTATTGATACTCTTGTAGGAGAAAATGGTTTATCTCTATCAGGTGGACAAAAACAACGTCTAGGTATAGCGAGAGCATTGTTATCAGATCCTGATATTTTAATACTAGATGATAGCTTAAGTGCAGTAGATTCTAATACAGAAAAAACTATTATAGAAAATATTAAGAAAACTCGAGAAGGTAAGACTAATATAATAGTAGCCCATAGAATTTCTGCAGTAAGACATGCTGATAAAATAGTTGTATTAGATAATGGTAAAATATTAAATTTTGGAACGCATGATGAGCTTCTTGAAAAATGTCCTTGGTATAAACAACTAGATGAGTATCAAAATAAGGAGGTAGAAGATGATGAAGAATAAAAATCCGTTATTTCAATTTCTTCCTTATATGAAAAAAGCAAAAAGATCTTATATAATAGGCTTTGTTTTTTCATTATTAAATGTTGGGCTAGGGGTTGCTGGTGTGTACGTGTTGTCGAAAGTTTTTGATGGAATAACTGGAGATTTAACACGTCAGATAATTTTAAAATCATTGATAGTAATAGCTGGATATGGACTTATACTATTATGTTCAGGGATTTCTAACTATATTAGAAATATTTACTTAGTAAAAGGTGCTAATGAGGTTTACGTTAGAATTCAGATGCAGGTATACGATCATATTCAAAATCTACCGATTAAGTATTTCGATAATATGCCAGCTGGTTCTGTAGTATCTAGAATAACGAGTGATGTTAACCAAATTAGAACATTTTTCGTTTCGACATTTGTGCAAATATTAATAATCGTGCTAAAGATTATTTTTTCTTATATTGTATTATTTTATGTAGATGTACGTTTTGGATTATTTATGCTAGCGTTATTCCCGATAATGTTTATAGTATTAAAAATTTACAACAAGTTATCTATAGATAGTATTAAGGGATACAGACGTAAATTTTCTCAAAGTAATGGGATTATAAATGAAAATTATCAAAATTTAGAAATCATCAAAGCTTTTAATAAAGAAAAAGAGAGTATTGAAGATTGGAATAAGCATAATGAAGAGCGCTATAAATATTGGAAAAAATTAAATCTAGTAGATAGCCTATTGCTTCATAATATAACTGGAGTATTTAGAATAGTGATTTTCATAGGTATTGTTTATTACTATTCGTATTCACATTTTAATAATGTTTATGGTATTACATTGGGAATGGTATATTTATTTATAAATTATACTACCGATATAATTTATAGAATCGCAGACTTTACAATGGGAATTTCTAATTATATTAGAGCCCAAGGTGCGGCTATAAATATTCAAGAGATACTTAAGCTAGAAGTTGAGGAAGACAATCATAACGATATTACTGAGGATAATTTCCGAGGAAATATTAAATTTGAAGATGTGTATTTTTCTTATAAGGATGATTTTTATGTACTTCGTGATTTAAATCTTGAAATTAAAGAGAATCAAACTGTAGCCTTTGTAGGACATACGGGAAGCGGTAAGAGTACTATAATGAACTTAATTGTTAAGTTCTACAGTGCGACTAAAGGTAATGTCTTAATCAATGGTAGAAATATAAATGATTACAGTAAGGAGTATCTAAGAGAAAAAACGGCTATAGTACTCCAGGATTCATTTTTATTTGAAGGTACCTTACTCGAAAATATTACTACTTCAAATGATGAGAAAATTGCTAGAGAGGCCTTATCTAGAGTTGGGGGTGACTTCATTTTAGAAAGTCGCTCGTTGGACTCAAAAGTAGAAGTAGGTGGAAATAACTTTTCTACAGGTGAGAAGCAACTTATTTGTCTAGCAAGAGCTTTAGCAAAAGATCCTAAGATTTTAATCCTTGATGAATCGACGGCCAATATTGACAGTGAAACAGAACAAAATGTTAGTCGAGCTATAGAAGAATTAAAACAAGGGCGAACAACGCTTATAATAGCTCATAGATTATCGACGATAAAAAATGCCGATATGATTTATGTCCTTAGAAAAGGGAAAGTAATTGAAAGTGGAACACATGAACAATTATTAGCCCTTGAGGGAAGTTACAAAAAAATGTATGAAACTCAAGTAAAAGGATAATACAAAAAGAGTGATTTTAAAAATCAGATTCTACTAAATCTAGATTTTTAAATCGGCTCTTTGTCAAATTCGGGGCATGGAGAAAA
>NZ_KQ959914.1 GCF_001553035.1 Gemella haemolysans | reverse complement strand
GAATTGGTGAATAAAATAATGATGAGATGGAATCTACAAGTACATCAAACAACAAGAGAAGTTCCAATAATAAGTTTACAAAAAGAAAAAGATTCCTTACTACCATTACCACATGAGAAAATAAGGAATCGCTATAAAATAACAACCCTACAAGTAAAAGTAAATAAACAAGCAATGATTTCTTACAAGTCCAATCAATATTCGGTACCAATTGAATATATAGGTAAGAAACTAAATCTACAAGTAGAAGATAATTATTTATACCTATATGATAACATGAAATTGGTGGTAAGTCATTTAATAAGTGATAAAAAATTAAATTATAAAGAAGCTCATTATAAGCAATTTGTTAAACACACTTGGAATGATATAGATGAAAAAAGATTAAAAGAACAAACTAAAAGAAATCTAGCTGTAATAGGAGAACGATTCAATGATAACAAATAGATCTAATTATACTAGATTAAAAGAGAATTTAGAATATCTTAATTTAAAGCAGTTTAACCTTAGACTAGATGAAATAATAGAATTAACTCAAAATAGAACAATGTCAGTAATAGATATTCTATTGAAACTAACAGATTATGAAGTAGATGTGAAAAAGCAAAATGTAAAAGAATCTATGATTAAAGTAGCTAATTTTCCTTATAATAGATCATTAGATAATTTTGATTTTTTATTCAATTCAGATATAAATGAATTAGAAATAAGGAACTTAGC
>NZ_KQ959913.1 GCF_001553035.1 Gemella haemolysans | reverse complement strand
TCTGTCAAATCATAAATAAATTTAAAATCAATAGCTTTATCTACTTTTCTTAAAAAATGATCTTTAGGTACTATTTCTGATAATGTCATTAGTATTATTTCATCTTTGATATTTTCTACTTTATTAAACATACTAAAACCTCCTTTGTATACTTATATTATACCATTTTAAGGATTTTATTTCAGTTAAAAAACAGGCTGTTGACCTATTTGTCAACAGCCTGAAAAAGTGTCTGAAAATATATTTTCAGACACTTTTTATATGCTATAATTTTCGTTAATATTATAACAAAGGAGAGCCTGTTAGTATTACTTTTTTTCATTATTAAAAGATATAAGAGAAAATTCAATTTTCATATCATTCTTAGTATCTTTATAATATAGTTCTGCTATATCTAATCCTATTTCATCTCTTGGCATCGGCTCTATTTGGGGCATATTATATAATGCTGTTGCCGGTATAAAATTATAGTATGAATTATACATTTCTTCAAATGCATTTCTATTGTTTATTTTATAATATCCATAGAAGCTTCCTATTAAAACTACTATTGTTATTATAAATATTTTCCATTTTTTACTTAGCTGTTTCATGAAAGCACCTACTTTTCATTATAGTAATCTTGTATGTCATTTTTATTATCTTCTAAACTTTTTATAAAGTTATAGGTTGGATGATGATTTTCTTTTATGTAATTTATATTACTTGGTACTCTTGCTATCCTTTTCCCCTCTACATCTACATATTTTTCACTAAGTTGATTGTAAATTTTATTTTTCATTTTTCAAGATCTATATTTTTTTAAATTCTTCTGCTCGATTGAGGATACCATTTTCAAGATTGTTGTAATATTCATTACTTACATTTATAAAATCAAGGTTTCTTTTTTTCATTATATTTATTATATTGACCGCATCTAAATCAGCCTTATAATCATCATTCCCTATACTTGGCTTAGTATCGGCTACATCTGTTGTATCACCTAACCACCCTGACATGTCATTTGTATTTTCATGTCCTCCACGCAAATCTGCAAGACGTGATTTTCCATACAGATGCGTAGCCATTGTAATATATTGATGAGAAAAGTCTGTTTTACCTTTAAACGCATCTATCTGTTTATTCCACAATTTTTCAAACTCATCCTCTGTTATTTCACGTCCTAATACCGTTTCCATAGTTTTTTTATATTGTGGAAGTAGTTCTTTTTGTATAGTATTATAGTAGCCATAATTTTCATGCTGTATTCTAACTTTATATTTTAAATATACGTATTCGCTTTCGGTTAGTTTGAAATTTATTGTCATTTGTTCCTTTATATCTAGATCTTTATACATTTGACCAGCTGTATTATTCCACATAAACCGTTTCAATAAACCGTTATCCTCATGACCATAACTCAACCCACCAAGTAATCTCGTAAACACATAGTCTTTTCTATCTTTTCTTATTTTAGGATTATTATAAATATTTCTTTTAAGCTTTACAATTATTCTTGCTGCTTTATCGTCAAAACCATATTGAACTTTTAAGGTCTCCTTATAGTCAAGCTCATCTTGGGTATAATCTCTTTCTTGCCATTTACCTTCTATTATATCCGTCCACTCCATCTCTTCTCTACTTGGTATTGAGAACGTTTTTGAAAAAGGACTCCATCTTTTTTCTGCTATTGCCATTCTTTGTTCAACTACATTCTCTAAAGCTTCTATGATTTTCCAAGTGTTATCCCCCCTATTAGAAATTGGGGGGGCATAGTTATTTTTTGACTCGAAAATTAAAAAATACAACGTCAATTTTCTTAACCGTGACCATTCTCTTTGATATGTTAATAGCCCTATTGTAGCATCTTACAACCATTTTGACTACTAAAAACAGGTCTTGTCTGACCGCAGATGACCGGCGATGACCGCATGGCTCCGATCATGCTATCGTCTATCTGCTAGACAAGACCTATGATTTTATATAAAGAGTTGATATTGTGTAAATGTCAATATAAAAATGTACAAAAGTG